>DLGL01000037.1:0-3822 GCA_002482685.1 Bacteriovoracaceae bacterium UBA7695
TGATGTCCAATAGTGTGGAGCTAAAAAGACCTCCCACAATCACCAAAGCAACAGGATAAAGTATTTCTTTCCCTGGTTGCCCTTTCGAAAGAACCAGCGGAATCAGTGCTAAAGCTGCTGTTAATGCGGTCATCAAAACAGGGACTAATCTTTCCTGAGAACCACGTATCACCATGTGCTTCGAAAAAGTTTCTCCTTCATACTTCATTAAATGAAGATAATGCGAAATCATCATAATTCCGTTACGGCTGGCGATCCCACAAAGAGTTACCATTCCAACCATTGAAGCAACGGAAAATAGTCTCTCTGTAAAAAAGAGGACGACTAAACTTCCAATAATTGCCATCGGAATATTCAACATAATTTGAATCGCAATAAAGGATGATTTGAAGTGGGCAAACAGAACGATAAAAATCCCAAGCAGTGAAAACGATCCGAGAAGAATAATCATTCGAGTTGCTTCTTGTTGACTTTCAAACTGTCCACCGTACTGAAGGAAATAGTTATTCGGTAGTTTCACTTTAGAATCAACTTTAGATTTAATCTCAGAAACAATACTATTCAAGTCTCTATCATGTGCATTTGCCTGAATAATAATTCTTCTTTGAGCATTTTCTCTATTAATTATGTTTGGGCCAGTGGACTCGTATACATCAGCGACATCTTCGATTGCTATTTGGCTTCCATCAGGCATAACTTTTATAAGCGTTTTTTTTATGAATTCGAGGTCGGCCCTAGATTCGTCATCGAAACGCATAAAGACGTTGAAGATCCTTTGATCATCAATAATCTGTCCCACAGCTTCACCATTAAGGGCAAGTTCGAGCATATTCGCCAATTCTCCAGAAACGATACCGTATTTGGCAGCTTCTTCTCTTAATAGTTGAATTTTAACTTGCGGGATAAGAACCTGTTGTTCAACTTGTAAGTCCACCAACCCCTTAACATCTTTAATGCTGTCTTGTATCTCAAAGGCTTTTGCCCTCAATACTTTTAAATCTGTTCCAAATAACTTAATTGCGATTTGTGCTCTGACACCAGACAACAAGTGATCTAGTCTATGCGAGATAGGCTGACCAACTCCAATGTCTGCGCCTGTGGTCTCAAGCTTTTCTCTTATTTCGTTTAAGACAACTTCTCTGGGCCTTCCTTCAGTTTTGAAATCCACATCAATTTCGCTGTTGTTTACTCCTTCAGCATGTTCATCCATTTCAGCTCTACCAGTCCTTCTCGAGACGGATTTAACTTCGGGAATAGCCATAATGATTTGTTCAGCTTTGGTTCCTAAATCATTTGAATCCGGAAGAGAAATTCCTGGTTTGGCAATGACTGAAATCATGGCCGTTCCTTCATTAAACTTAGGAAGAAAATCTTTCCCCATGAAAGGAATGAGTGAGAGAGACCCCAGGAAGAGGATTGCTAAGACGGCTATAACTTTTTTCGGATGCTCCAGGGACCAATCCAAAAGTTTTGCGTCCTTGACCTTGAGCCATGACACAAATTTTGTGTCTTTGTGATCAATCATTTTCCCCTTGGTCAAAAGATATGAACACATCACAGGAGTTACAGTTAATGAAACTAAAAGAGAGGCCAGAAGCGAGATAATATATGCAACACCTAAAGGAATAAAGAGTCGGCCTTCAAGTCCTGAAAGATTAAAAAGAGGGATAAACACCAGCACTACGATAACGGTGGCTATAACGATTGAATTTCTAACTTCACTGGAAGCATTATAAATAACTTGTAGCTGGGGAAGAGGATTTGCAAGCGTCTTATTTTCTTTCAATCGCCTATATACGTTTTCAACATCAACAATAGCATCATCTACCAACTCTCCAATAGCGACGGCAAGACCACCCAGAGTCATTGTATTTACGCCAATATCAAAAAGCTTAAATACAATGGCAGATATTACAAGAGATAGTGGGATGGCGGTTAATGTAATAGCCGTTGTTCTAAAGTTCGCTAGAAAAATAAAAAGAATAATGACAACTAGTATAGTTCCATCTCTAAGAGCTTCTTTGACGTTTTCAATTGCTGACTCAATAAAATGTGCTTGTTTAAACAAATCTGTCTGAAGCTTTACGCCCTGAGGAAAAGATTTTTCAAGCTCTTTAATAGCGTGATCAATTTTTTCTGTTAGTTCTAATGTATTGGCCCCTGGCTGTTTATGAATACTCATGAGAACTGCTTTACTGCCGTTGATACTAGCATCACCTCGTTTGACTGAAGGGCCAATCTTCACTTGTGCAATATCTTTAACTAGAACTGGCTTACCAAAGTGAATTCCAACAACGGAGCCTTCAATTTCTTCGATTGATTTAGTCGTACCAAGGTTGCGAATCAAATATTCGCTGCCACCCTTATTAATGAACCCACCTGTAGTGTTTACTGAAACGGAAGACAGATGTGTTTCTACATCTTCCAAAGTAAGCCTATAAGTCTGCAAGCGCTTGGCCGATATCAAAATTTGGAATTGTTTAACTCCGCCACCCATTGGGATAATCTGAGCGACCCCAGGAATACTGAGTAGACGTGGCCGAATGGTCCAATCAGCTATAGTACGAAGTTCTATTGGTGAGACAGACCCATCCGGTGATGTTAGTCCAACGAGCTGTATTTCGCCCATGATTGAGGCAATAGGACCCATGGTCGCAATTGCATTTCGCGGAAGTTTTTCTCGAACAAGCGAAAGCTTTTCTCCAACAAGTTGTCTATTCCTATAGATATCAGTTCCCCAGTCGAATTCTACGTATACAACCGATAACCCAATACCTGAAGTAGACCTGACACGTGTAACACCAGGAAGGCCGTTTAAAGCCGTTTCAAGGGGCAAACTAACGAAAGTCTCAATCTCTTCCGGTGCCATACCTCCCGACTCAGTCAAAATCGTAACTGTCGGCTTGTTAAGGTCTGGAAAAACATCCACAGGTAGGTTTTTAAGAACGTAAAAACCATATGCAGTTACTAAGGCCGTAAGGGCAGTAACAAGCATCCGATGACGCAGAGCGTATCGAATTAACAAATCCAACATTTTCAACTCTCAATTTAAAAATTAAACGGTTTTCTGGCGTGACAGAGAACTAGACTAGGGGAGGTTTGATAATATCCGCATACAAAGACAAAAGAGTCGATTGATACTCTGGAAAATTGTATTGCACGGAATTGGCGTTAGGCATGAATGAATCAGAAAAAATTAAATAGTAGTGAACGTGATTTTGGTGGCAACAATCATGATCTGCACAATGATCCTCAGCTTTATCTGATGAACTGTGGGCAATATGCTCTGTATGACCTGTCTCTTCATGTGTAATTGATGGAGTTTCAAAATGAAAAGAATCAGCTGTCGCTGTAGCAACGAAATTGAACATAAACAGGCAAAGAAGGAGCAAATACTTAAAGTTCATCTGAAACGGATCTAACCATATTGATTTAGTTTATTCAACTATTTTTAAATTTTATGAAAAAGAGTAAGGGGCTGTTTTTATATCCCCCAGGCAATCTTTAGATTCTTCAAAGATTACCCTCTTCTTTTAAGCCTACATTTTCTTAAGCAATTCTCCTACCAAAAGCAGAACAAAGCAATAAATGACTCCTCCACAATTTAATCACGCCATCTTGTTGAACCAGAGAGACTTTCATCTCTCTGGTTCAACAACTAAAGCATTAACCTAATCAACTTTCTTTTTCTCGTCATGACCTTCACCTTTACAGTCACATTCAGACTCAGGTTTTCCGCAATCATGGCACATCTCTACTTTTTTACGTCTCTCTTTCTTCTCTGCTTTTACAATGTTCTCTACAGAAGTTTCTTTTTTAGAG
>DLGL01000037.1:3827-4171 GCA_002482685.1 Bacteriovoracaceae bacterium UBA7695
TTAGAGCTTGAAGACGACAACTTACTTTCCTCTGACCAAACAGAAGCTGAAGTTAACATAAGTGCAATCAAAATAATTCTCATAAGACTCTCCCTTTTTGAGTCAATTTAGACTCGATTAAATAATAAAGTGTCGGCAGAACGATAAGAGTGAGGACTGTAGAGGCAACAATGCCTCCAATAATAACCACGGCCACAGGTCTTTGAACCTCGGCTCCAGTACTAGAAGACAATGCCATAGGTATGAAGCCTAAGACATCGGTCATCGCCGTCATAAGTACAGGTCTCAACCGAAGGCCTGCACCTTGGACAATTGCAGCCTTCCCCCTAATTCCCTGCTCTTGC
>DLGL01000037.1:4225-33664 GCA_002482685.1 Bacteriovoracaceae bacterium UBA7695
GCAATAAACCCAACTCCTGCCGATAAAGTGAAAGGCATTCCAGAAATAGTTAAAGAAATTAATCCACCCACTAAAGCCAGAGGTACAGTACAAGCGACAAGTGCAGTCTGCCACAGTTTGCCAAATGCTGCATGAATCATGAATAGAATTAAAAGAAGTGTTAATGGCCCAAGGATGTACAATCGACTTTTGGCTTCTTGAAGGTTCTTAAAATTCCCACCCCATTCTAAAAATATTCCAGGAGGAAGTTTTATCTCTTTATCAATTTTCGATTTCGCAAGTTTTACAAAAGCTTCAGTATCGATTCCTCTAGGGTTAATTAAGACAGCGACTCTTCTCTTAGCCTGCTCCCTTGAATATGAACTAAAATTCTCCTTAAACCTTATCTTCGCTAATTTATGCAATGGAATGGTTCTGTTAAAATCGACAGTTCTACCTCCAGAAATTGAAACAGGAATTTTTGAAATTTCATCGAGATTATCTCTATATTTATCGTGCAGCCTCAGGACGATATCGAATTTTCTTTGACCTTCAAAAAATTTACCCACCTCATATCCACCTAATCCGATTCCAACAGCTTCTAAAATATCGTTGGGAGAAATCCCATACTCTTTAAGTTTTTCAGGAATTGGACGAATTTCTAATACTGATTGCTTACCTTTAGCCTCAACTTCCACGTCACCTGCATTTGGTATTGTTTTTAAAACCTTTTCAATTTGATCGGCAGTCTGTGTGGCAAGAGCGATGTCATCACCAAAGACTTTGATGGAAATATCGGCCCTCGTTCCCTCAAGCAATTCATTGAATCTTAACTGAATCGGTTGACTGACGAGAATCCTCTGGCCGGGTATAGTGGATTCCAAGTTTTTAACTATCTCTTTGATAATTTCTTCTTTATCTCTTTTTGCGCCAGGTTTTAGCATTATATAAGAGTCTGAGATATTTGGGCCCATCGGATCAAGAGCAATGTCAGCTGTACCAATTCTTGAGAAAACGTGACTGACCTCAGGCGTCTTCAAAATTATATTCATCGATTTCTGATCTAATTTTATAGAATGCGATATCCCTGTAGATACGGGACGTATGAATTGAATTGCAATTGACCCTTCATCCAATCTTGGAAGGAATTCACCACCTATATTCTGGAAAAGAAAAAAACCTACACCAAAAAGAACGAGTACAGATGCTATGATATATTTACTTCTATCCAGAGATTTTTCTAAAACAGGAATGAAGCTCTTATGCAAAACTCTCATCAACCAAGGCTCTTTATCCTCTACATTGCCTCTAAATAAGAGCGACGCCATTGAAGGAACGAAAGTGAAGGATAAGAGCAATGAACCAAGAATTGCAATAATGAAGGTTGATGCCATTGGAATGAACATTTTGCCTTCAACGCCAACAAACGCAAACACAGGCAGAAACGATAATGCAACAATCAACTCGCCAAAGCCAGCTGACTTCCTAATCTGAAGAGTTGCTTCAAGTATAGTCTCATTTCTTTCTTCGCTAGAGAGGTTTCGACCTAAATTTTTCCTTCTCTCGCCTAAGAGTCTAAGACAGTTATCCAAAACGATTGCGGCTCCGTCAGTAATAACACCAAAGTCTAAAGCACCTAAGCTCATTAGATTTCCGCTAATCCCCATCTTCCTCATCACAATTATGCTAATTAGAAGTGACAATGGAATTACAATAGCCGAGATCAAAGCAGCTCTAACATTTCCTACAAGCAAGAGCAAAACGATAATTACCAGCACAGCACCAGCGACAATGTTTTCACCTACTGTCCAGATCGTATCATCAACCAAACTTGATCTATCATAGACAGTTTTCAACTCAATACCTTCTGGTAGCGAGCTAGCAATTTCTAATGTTTTCTTATGTACACTAACAGCGACGTCCCGAGAATTGGCACCCGAAAGCATTAGTACCGTACCTAGTACGGCCTCTTCACCATTGTAAAGGGCGGCTCCAGTTCTTTTTCCTGACCCGATTTTAACTTCTGCAATATCTGACAAACGGAGAACCCGTGAGTTTTCCAAAATTTTAACTGGAACGATCTTTAAATCTTCAATCGTTTCAAATATTCCTTTAGCGACAATCAAGAACTGATCACCTGTCTGTTCAACAAAACTACCACCCTCATTCCTGTTAGATTTTTCTATCGCAGTAGCAACATCCTCCCAATCTAAACCATATTGAGACATAATTGCGGGGTCTGGAAGTATGAGATATTGTTTCTCATGTCCACCAATCGTATTTACTTCAGCTACACCCTTCACAGTCATTAATCTGGGTTTTATGAGCCAGTCTTGCAAAGAACGAAGCTCGGCCAACTGGACAAGTCTCGCTTCACCAATAGCCTTCTCTTTGTAGTCCACTACATAATGGTAAATTTCGCCAAGACCTGTGGTAACAGGGGAAAGTACGGGATTAGCGCCAAATGGCAGCTCGGTTCTCAATGACTGAAGTCTTTCAGAGACTAGTTGCCTTGATAAATAAATGTCTGTGCCATCTACAAAATTAACTGTGACCTGAGATAAAGAAAATCGGGTAATTGATCTCACGAGATCAACACCAGGAATTCCGTTCATGGACATTTCAATAGGAAGAGTGACAAGTCTCTCAATTTCTTCGGGCCCTAAGCCTTCAATACGAGTGTTAATTTGGACTTGTACATTGGTGATGTCAGGAACCGCATCAATAGGGAGATCCTTAAATGCGTAAACTCCGGCTATGACAAGAAGGAAGGTCAGAAAAATAATCTGTATAGGGTGAACCAAACAGTACCTTATAATATTCTTAAGCATACTTCTTACCTAGTGAGCACAGGCATCAACCGTATCTGAATTCAAATCAGCCTCGGTTAAGCGTAAGTAAGCTGTTCCCTCAAAAGCAACTTCATCACCTAACTCCAGGTCGGATGAAGTAACTACAATTTCATCGCCCATTTCTTTCAGGACATTTACAATTACGTAAGAAATGTCGCCATCATATCTTCGATAGACACCCTTAGTAAATTTGATGTTAACAAGTGAGTTCTTGCGGATCTTCCAGGGCCCTGATGATTCAAGTTTTGCAAATTTAATCCCAAGTATACTCAATGATTGTTCTGAAAGTTTAAAAGACCCATCCTCATTCTTAATGCCAGCAGAAGCTGCATATAAACTCTGCATATTGAGAATAAGGATTGATAAAAAAATCCACTTCATTTAAATCTCGCAATTTCGTTATTGATCCCGAGAGAATCAACCGTATTAAGTTTCTAAATCAAATATTGATCAAGAACTATGAAATTGGAGGATGTAATACTGAGTGTAGGTACTGGGACTCTTTAAAAAGAATTTGTTCGGGAAAAATATAATGCGTTAGTATAGGAGTTATTTCAGGCAGGGCCGAGGTAAACTGCAGAACTCTTTGAGAGCAGTTGCACCCACAAGGTGAAAATCCTTCACTTGCTTCATTGTTATGCTCCGCCTTGTCATGACAGCTTGTTTTAATTTCAACCGTTTGGCAGCTAGTCTCTTCCAACTCAAAGCAGGGTTCGCAACAACTCGACGTTGCAGGCAAAGCGAAAGTAAATACAAGTAAGAGTATTATTAATCTCATTTTAAATTATTATAACCCGAATCAAACGAATAAGACTTTGATTTTTTTCTGAAATAAAAATCAGTAAAATCGAACAATTAATTACCGAACAGAAGGTTTCCTATTTGGATGGACCTGATCACCATTATTTACTGGGGAAACAGGAATAAAGCTACAATATCGGGATGTACATTTCAAAAATAGCGCTTCTAGTCATTGTCACAGATGGCTAAGGTCGATAAGAAAGTCACGATCAAGTCGTTAGACGTTGATCCTGTTCTCTTGCCGCAAAATTTAGAAGGCTAGAATTTAATTTTTGTGCGGACCAAAAGCAATTAAGGCCATTCCAGCTAGAGTCAAGCTGCTGCCTAAGATATCAAACATATCTGGTGTTTGCTTTTCAAACGCCCAAAGCCACACTAGCGACATAAAAACATAAACGCCTCCGTATGAGGCGTAAACCCTTCCAGCATGCGAAGGATGAAAAGTAAGCAACCAAGCGAATAGGGCCAAAGACATCATAGATGGAATAATAAGCCATGGTGTTTTTCCAAGTCTTAGCCAAGCATAGATACAATAGCAACCAACAATTTCCGCAATTGCAGTTAAAGAGAAAAGTCCGAATGTGTTGAGTGCTTTCATTTCTTACCTATAACAAAAATTTGAAATAGAAACTATTTACTTAATATCGCATGGATTAATGTATTTGAGCTACAGACTTGTGTAAGTTGAAAACTAATCCGAGGTTTGGCAAGCAGCGAACCTCGAATTAGAAATTTCATTTAGTGTATTCCAAAAGCTAGTGCATACTTACTTCGATTTAAGTTGCATCGCTTTTGGCCACCTAGAAGCTTGAGAATCCTTTATTAAGATCATTTGATACTTTCTAACATTTTTAAGAACCAATGGCAGACCCCCGCTTACAACGGCTAGAAATGCTAACGTCACAGAAATCTTTATCAAATTTTCCATTTTCTACTCCCCTATTTTTATTTTCGTAATAGTTATCTTCACTCCTTCAGTGATCGTGCATTCAAACCCCGACTTCTCATTTCTAAATGGATCAGATTCGCTGAATATCAACTCATGCAAACCAATTTCTAAGACTGTACATACTCTTTTCAGGTCGTTTAGGTTTTCCACTGCTCTTCCAGTTGTCCATCCATGGAGCGTAGGTTGCTTCACGTTGCTTTTTTTTGCCAGCTTGCTAAGGGTTAGTCCCTTCTCTTTACAACGTTTCATAATGTTCTTTCCTAGTTCCATAACAGCCTACCTCCTAGAACTCTATGATAGTGATTGAGGCTGCTTGAAAGATAAATGAAGAGATAAAAATGAAAGTTTGATGCGCTAGAGCAATCCGATAGAGGGGCTTAAAATGCTGTTCCATGTTCTTCCTTTTGATAAAGGACTGGCCAGCAAGCTTGAAAGAATAAAAGTAGCTCCAAAATGTCACACAAATGTCACACTCTGATCCGAAACATCCCGAAATTCTCCGAAGTTAATCGAACTCATAAAACAAATAAGGCCTTAAAACTAAAGACATTTTTCAACATATTCAAGTCTTTATAAGATTGTGGTTTTTTGGATTTAACTGCTTGCCATGCAGAAGGTCGTCAGTTCGAATCTGATCAGCCGCTCCAAAATTTTACCAAACATTTTAGTTAGTTAAGGGCTCCGTATGGAGCCCTTTTCTTATGCTTACAAACCAATGTCACAAAAATGTCACACTCGCATTTCTTCTTGGAAAATAATTAGATATTTTGATTTCTAAAGATTGGAAATTACACAGCCATTTTATTTAATATTCTTTGAATCTGCTCGTGAGCAGAAGGTCACTTTTGTGCAGAAGTCATCTTCGAAAAATTTGAACCTCAAAAAATGAGCCGCTTTATCTCCATCCATAGGACAAAAAGATCGGGAACCTCACTTTATTCCATACATCGAATTACATTTAGGAATTAAACTTGAAAATTGCGCCCCTGTAATAGGAAAGTGACCTTTCTGACTCAAAAGCAATCCTACATTTTTTCTCTTCATTATTCCATACATCAATGAGTTCGTACCCTATGCTGCGTAAGCCTTCCATGAAATCACTTTCTCTTCTGATATGGTAAGGACAGAAAGAAGTACCAATACTGTTTAAAGTAATTGTTTTGGTGTTTGGATGTAGCGGAGTCATATTAATGATTAAGTATTTAGGTCTTCTAGACAGAGCTTGTAACTTTTCGTGTAACTCCCATTCTAGATACTGCAGTGAACCATTAGCCATAAATAGATCATAGTTTTCACACGCAGATATATCAGTAACGAAATTCAAATGGGTTTTGCTAGGATTATTTTTAGCATATTGCCTTCCTTCTTCGCAGACTTCCTGAACATCGCAAATGGTCCACTCTTTAATATCTTTGAAATCTAAAACCTTGGGATAAGCATAATAATGTATGCCTATATGACCTCAAAATCGAAAACCCTAGAAACGTCTTTTTTTATTTTCTCCATCCAGAATAAAACAGGATAATCAGTAGAATAAATCTTATCTAATCTCTCTTTGTACATTTTGGCTGAATCTGCATTATCGTAACCCAAAGGCTTTGTTCTTGGAGCTGAATTGCAAGCATCTTCGAAGGTATTGAAGACTCCTCTGAAGTAATGTGCAATTTTATGAGTTGCAAATTGTTTTTCAAATTTTGCTTTTCTCAAAGGAAGGATTATGGGCATTTGTTTCAAGGTTTCTATCATATGAACTCCATATTAAGATTTGAATGGTCATATAACAGTTGTTTTTATAAGAGAACGACATGGAATAACATTAAGGAATAATTAAATTTAAGCCAAACGGATCAAAACATCACAGCTACATCGCGCAATTTCTTCTGAGATTAATGTTTATGATGTGAATGTGATTCTTCGCTAATTGATTTATGCATTTCTCTGCAACCGGGACTGAGCCGTGATAATTTAGAATCTACACACCTCATAAACGCTTCTTCGTTTTTGCTCTCAGCTTTGCCACACTTAAGCGCATCTACTTCTTTGAAGCATTTTTTTTCGAATTCAGGTTCATACCTTACCTCACTAGCATGCAAACTGAGTGCAGCGAGTAACGAAATTACAACCGTCAGCATAATTATCCTTTGGTTCAATCCACATTTCATCACAGTATAACAAAGCCCTACGTCGAGTTAATGGACTAATAGTCCATAATCAACCAAAAACAAGGATAAATTTGGAAATCAATTCTTCCCAAAAACAATCTACTTTATTATGCATGGAGCATCTAAGGACTGCTCATCAATATTAGAAATGAGTCTCTTGCGTCCCACACTCTAGCATTTCCATCGCATAAACATTCCTGATGTCTTTATTGGTATCGACATTTTGAATCCACGACTTCTTGACCATTGGGCAATGGAAAATGTTAAATTTGCTGCCGACATCATACGTTTTAACAACATTCAGAAGTGAATTATTAAATGCCTCATAGCTGGCCAGATTTTCCTCATGGGTAGCGGATGAATTAATCTTAGAAAGACTATCAGCTTTCTTTTTAGTCTCAGCCAGAACTTTAATCTCTGACTTACTAATCAAGTTTCTAAGTGAGTCAGCTGTTTTAACAATTGCCTTAGAATCTTTCTTCAAAAATGCATTGAAAAGGTCATCATTTTTTTGAAGCACTTCCAGAACGATTTTCTTCTCATTCTCAATAAGTACTTTTCTAGTGGTAGATGATTTCTCTTCATGTCCGTGGTGGAGTGTTGTCTGAGCGTAAATTGGGCCAATTGTAAGTAAAGCGAGGAGAATTAATTTCATTTTAAATCCTTTAATAGTTTTTTAGAACTTTGGGTCCAGTCCTTAATTGTTTCAACTTCTTTTTTTGTTAAAGCTGCATCCCTATGAAGAATACGGTATTTAAGTGGTGGCATTGACTTGTCTAAGATGGATCTTTCAATCTCTACTAGATCCTTTAATGGTGTACTGTGACTTCGAAATGGAAAACCGTTATCCATATCTATATGGGCCCTGGCTTCTTTTATGTCTGAGGTAATCAGAATTTTTATTCCGGGTATTTGATAGTACCAAGGATACGTAGTGTGCGAAGAATGGCAGTCAAAACATTTGCCTTTAAAAATCGGCTCAACCCTCTTTTTATAATGTATATTAATTTGTGCATAGGCTGTTTTGAATGAATCAGTTAGAACTACCGGCTCTTCCTTCTTCTTCTTTGCCATCAGGTGCTTTTCTTTACCATGTCCAAAGGCACTCGATGAAAAAATGAAGGGTAAGGCCAGATAAATTAGTTTCATTCAAGTATTCTAGGCAAAATAAACGCATAAAAAGAGCCAATGACATTTATTCCAAGTGAAAACCAGAAAAGCGGTTTAGACCAATCCTTTGTCTTTTCACAGTCTTCTTTCTTGTCAATCGGACATACCTGAGACTGAGAATATTTTTGAGCTGCGAAAGAAATCCCTAACATCAAAAAACTAAAGCCAAAAACATATTCCTTATTTTCAGTCAGCCAAATAAGCTGAGGAAAATTTCCAAGGAATGAGGCTAAAGTTGCTCCGAAGCCTAAAAGGACTAATGTTGAGGGAATGGCACAACAAAGTAATGTTCCGAAAGAACCAAAGAGTCCAAACCAGCTTGCAGTTCTTTGGAATAATTTATTTTCTTTCAATGCTTGCAACATTATATCCAGCCTCGTTAATTAGTTTATTAATAAATTTGTCATCCAAGTCGTTGTCACCCTCGGTGGTGATAACGACTGAAGGAAGAATCTTTACATCGCCTTCTTTCTTACCTAGTTGAAAAGCAGACTTGATGACCCCTGGGACCTTAGAGAGTTTCTTCTGTACTCCCTGAGAACAAAGAGAGCAAATCATGCCTTGAACATTCACTTTAATTTCTTTGGCAAAGATTGTTGGGCTAAGGACTAAAAGGGCTAAAATAAGTGTTTTTTTCATTTTTGTTATCTCCTGCAATCTAAGACGTCTGCTAGTTCCGTTTTGTGACATTAATAATGAACCATGACGTTTATCATCCATTCTGCCCTTGTACTTGAGCCCAGTTCCCATAGAACATTCTTGTAAAAAAAACGAAGAAGCGGAGTAATAATTACTTCACTTTCAACATCAGGCATATACATTGCCTGTAGCATAAACCAAGTCTGGATCTGCTCGAATTCAGCCTCATAAGGTGCAAAGCCAACTCTTGCTTGCGTCATAGCGAGATCGGTTACTTGAGGAGAAGTAAAATAATAGTGCTTAAGAGAAGTATATAGAGTTCTTGTTTCCCAGTCCCCTTCAGCGCCCGTCATGAATGCTTCGTTAGTTTGTCTTCTTTCTATTTCTGAATCAGCAATCCCTACACCTCCATGCACATAGAAGTTCGCTTGAGAGTCATCGCCGTTATATCGGTAAAGCAAATGGTTAAGCTTCAAAAAGCCCATATCAGTGTTATTCTTCCCCTTGGTAAAGCGCCAATGGTTAATGCCTGATGACCAGCGGTTAGACCATGAGTACATAACTTGATTATCACTGTAGGAAGGCATATTTGAAGAACTGACAACTGTGCCATCTTTATAAATAACCGGATGTGCAAAACTATAAAGTGAAATAAAATAACACAGCCAAACTAATTTGCTCAAGATAGCTCCTTTTTCATATATGCACCTATAACGAAGCAAGTGTACGATCTGTGACATCCATTTAAAAATATTTATAATTATAACTTATGAGTGATATTTTGCAGATTTCGGATGAAATGTTGATGAGGGCCTATAAGCGGGGCGAGGAAGAAGCCTTTAATACCTTGTATGGTAGATACTCCTCCATGGTTTATGCTTATGCCCGGAAAAGGCTCAACTCTTCTGAGGTGGAAGACTTCTACCAATCTGTATGGCGCCATTTGCACGAAAAGAGGGAAAATTACGTAGATCAGCCCTTTGCCCCATGGTTCTTTGTCCTTATTCGAAACCTCCTCGTGGATGAATATAGAAGCAAGGGACGCCGTAAGAAGCTTTTAGAAACAGACCCCACCTTAGATACCCTGGAAAATGATCGTCTTGTCATAAACGATCTCCTAGAAAAATTACCGCAGGAAACAGCTGCTCTAGTCAGGAAATACTATCTGGAAGGGTTTGATTACGAAGATTTGGAGAAAGATACGGGTATGTCACAAAGTAGCCTTCGTAAACGTCTATCAAGAGCCCTGCAAGGATTGAGGGACAAATTTGAGGTTTAGTATGAAAAGCAATAAAAATGAATTTCTTGAGTTCATCACCCAAAGTGAGATGCCACCAGAAAATTTAGCCAAGTCCACTAAGATGGATATTCTGCTTTCTTTTCATAAAAGAAGTATTTTAACTAAATTCTTTTTATTTCAGTTTATAGGTGCATGCTTTACACTTTCCATTTGCCCACAATTTGGAATTGGGTTTGCTGAAGGGCACGGCATTGCTCACCATTTTAGAATGATTGGTGATTGGGCATGCGCTGCTTTTTGCGGATCTCTTTTTTTATCAGCTGGTATGATAGTTTGTTATCTTGGTATGAAAGGTGAAGAACTATGGTGGGTATGGAGACGTTATAAGTATTCTTTGTTCATGCTTCCAAGCTTTATGTGGTCATCATTCATGTTAATGAATATCTCATTTGATAATCATGGTGAGACCATAGCGTATCATTTAACCTGGATTGTATCGGCTTTCGTTGCGCAATCTTTCTGGCTAGGTCTAAGAAGTAAAATTTATAATTTTCATTCAATGAGAGTACCAGCCTAATGCTTTCTACCAAAAAAACTCATAAGCTCTCAACTCGTTTACTCTTCTCTTGCGGAATCTGGCTCATAGGTCTCGGTATCTATTTCATTGTTTTTCGACCTCCTCTTTTGCCTGAGGATGCACGTTACATGAGTGCTACCATTACTCAAATTAAGGCCAACTTACCTGGAATCGAAAACTGGTTGCAGAAGGTATTTACTGTAATGGGTGGATTTATGTCGGGTGCAGGACTACTTACCATCTTTCTAGCAAGCAAAGTCATGCCATTGAGATTAAATGGAACGTCATGGGTCATAGCTCTCACTGGTGTATCTACAGTTATGCTAATGAGTGGAATTAATTTTGCCTTGAACTCTGATTTTAAAATATTACTATTAGTGCCAGCTCTAACGTGGCTAGCAGGCCTTATCCTCTATATCTCTGGTCGCTAAATTACGTTAAGGTAGTACATGATTGCTAAATTTCTAAATGCGAATTGCGCTTGTAAAACTTTTGATCCAGAACTACTCAAAACCAAACTTGAGTCAGATGAACTTCTTAAAGGCTTGTATGGCCAGATCCTTGAAGGACGCCCAAATCTTTTCTCTGCCACAACGGTATTTATTTCACCAGATCAATTAGAGGCAATGACTTCAACAATTAATGCTATCGAAGAAACAATTCGAAACCCTAAGTACAGAAACTTAGCTCTAAGTCGTTCTCCATCAATATCCCACATTGACTTGGGCCCAAAAGGTGTTTTCATGGGCTATGACTTTCATCTGAGTGATGATGGTCCCAAGCTCATTGAAGTTAATACTAATGCAGGTGGGGCACTTCTTAATTTAGAACTAGCGAAGGCCCAACAAGAATGCTGTCAAGAATCGAATATTTTTTTCAAGCATCGTGATGAGCTGTTAAACCTGGATAAAATGTTTTACGAGATGTTCATACGTGAATGGGAATTGCAGCGAGGTAATACAAAGATAGGACTTATTGCCATTGTGGATGATAATCCAAAAGAGCAGTACCTTTATCCAGAGTTTCAATTGTTCGAGAGACTTTTTTCAAAATTCGGAACTAAAGCGAGAATTGCTGATCCTAAAGATTTACATTTCAGAGACGGAAATCTTTGGTACGGCGAAGACAAAGTCGACATGGTATACAACCGCCTGACGGATTTTTATCTGGAAGATACTGCTCATGCATCAATCCGTTCTGCACATGAACAAAATTCCATTGTACTGACTCCTTCACCTCATCATCATGCAATTTATGCGAACAAGTTGAACCTTGTCACCTTGAGCAGTGACTCCGGCATGAATGACCTCTTAATTGCAGAAAAGACAAAGCAAACTCTGTTGGCCGGAATTCCGAAAACTGAGGATGTGTCAGTTGGCATCTCAGATGATCTCTGGGAGAGAAGACGCGGATTATTTTTTAAACCTGCTTCAGGGTATGGAAGTAAAGCCACATATCGAGGCGAAAAGATTACCCGCAAAGTCTGGGAAGAAATTCTCAAGGGTCAATATGTGGCACAGGCCCTAATTCCTCCCAGCAAACGTCTTATTCAAAGAGATGAAGAACAAACTGATTTAAAAGTTGATATCAGGGCCTACGTTTATGACGGAAAGATTCAGATTTTAGCAGCTCGACTCTATTCGGGCCAGACAACTAACTTCCGAACCAGTGGTGGAGGTTTCGCGCCTGTTTTCGTCATTGAAGGTGATTCGCTTTGATCTAGACCTAAAACAAGCGCCCACTTTCCAGTGAGCGACTCATTTAGATGTCTATTAACTTAGTTTATTTTTTCTTCTCAACAAAAGTGCCTTCAGTGAACTTAACACCCTCATCAAATTCAACAACTGAATAATGGTCATTCAAGACCTTAGTGATCTTTCCCTCACCGAGCTTTGTTTTTACACAAGGAGTACCATACGCACCTGAATTAAGTCCGCCACCAGTTTTATTTTGGCAATCATTGTAAAAAGCAATAACCTTGTCTCCCTCTTTAACTTCTCCAGTTCCCAGGCATACATGAGCTTCAGAGTCGCTAACTTTCATTGCAACTCCCCCTCGCATCGTTGAATGAGTAGCACAACCAGTAACGAGAGAGGCCAATATCATTACAATAAAACACTTCTTCATAAATTCTCCTTGTTGACCAAAAGACTACTGATAAAGAAGAATCTAATACATGACCCATGTCATGATTTATGATGATTATGATGAAGCTTTCATTTTTTTCAGGTAGCGTCCTGAGTCATCACACTACTTTAAAAAAACCTTTAGCCTTGAGTTACACTAGCTACTGGGTAACCAGCATCCTCTATTATCTTCTTAATGGATTCAGCTGGAAGCTTAGAATCAACGGTCAGTGTTTTGTTTTTAACATCAGCCTTCGCATCAATCGAACTATCTGTCTCTTTTAGTGCATCCTCTATATTGTGAACACAACTCATGCAATTCATACTTTCAATCTTTAACTTATACATATTGTCTCCTTTTGACGTTGCCTAGGCCTTAGTATCCACCTTCCCCTATAGGTAAGGTCAATATTTAATTTAATATATAATTACATTTGACCTTCCCCTTAAGGGAAGGTTTAAAGTGTATGTAACAAAGGAAAATATATGCAACAAGATATAAGCTTAGATATTAAAGGTATGACTTGCGCCTCATGTGTAAACAGGATTGAGAAGGTTTTGAAGAAAGATCCTGGTATTGCTAGTGCGGCAGTGAATCTGGCCACGGAAAAGGCAAGAGTTAGTTTTGACGATTCAATCTTGAATCCGACAAAAGTAATTCAATTAATTCAAAAAGCAGGATACGAAGCTACCCTTTCAGAAGGGACAAATAATGCAAATCAGAAATCAATTTTTCTTAAGAAAGAAAGGTTTCTAATCATTCTTTCTTCTCTTTTAACTCTGCCTTTAGTCCTTCCTATGATCTTCGAACCACTCGGCTTTGATTTAATGCTCGCTCCATGGGTACAGCTTTTGCTGGCAACGCCAGTTCAGTTCTTTATAGGTGCACGTTTCTATAAATCAGGCTTATCTGCTTTAAAGGCAAAAACAGGCAATATGGAGCTATTGGTGGCCATTGGAACTAGTGCGGCCTATGGCCTTAGCATATACCTGCTCCTCAAAAACTTGGGTCATGCTCATCACATGCCACATTTATATTTTGAGGGCTCATCGGTCATTATTACTCTTGTCTTATTTGGTAAATACCTTGAGGCCAAAGCAAAATTTCAAACCACAGCGGCCATCCATGCACTACAAAAGTTACAACCTCAGACAGCAAGAGTTAACAAGGATGGCCAAGAAGTAGAGCTTCCAGTTAGCGAATTGAAGGTTAAAGACTCGGTAATTGTAAAACCTGGAGAGAGAATACCTGTGGATGGAAAGATAATAAGAGGAGCTACTCAGGTCGATGAATCTCTCATTACAGGAGAAAGTCTTCCTGTTGATAAAAAAGAAGATGATCTAGTGGTTGGAGGATCAATAAACGGAAATGGACTCATTTTTGTTGAGATTACTGCTTTGGGTTCAGAAACGATGTTAGCTCGAATTATCAGGATGGTAGAAGATGCACAAACGGTTAAGGCTCCAATCCAAAGACTAGTAGATAAAGTTAGTGCTTACTTTGTCCCGACAGTAATCTTGATTGCCCTGCTAACTATCATCGTCACTGGTTTTATATCAGGCAATTGGGAAACTGCAATTATAAATGGAGTTGCAGTTCTTGTCATTGCTTGCCCATGTGCACTTGGCTTGGCTACCCCAACTTCTATCATGGTTGGAACAGGAGTTGCTGCAAAAGCTGGGATTCTGATAAAAGATGCTGAAGCTTTGGAAATAGCTCACTCTGTAACATTAGTTGCTTTTGATAAAACTGGTACTCTTACCGAAGGCAAGCCCACACTTTCTACACTCATTCACTTTGAGGGGACAGAAGCCGACATCTTAAAGATTCTTGCGACTATTCAGTCTGGCAGTGAACATCCTTTGGCCAAGGCAGTGACTGATAAAGCCAAGGAGAAAAATGTAACATACGAACATGCAACGTCCGTCACTGCCATATCAGGAAAAGGACTAGAAGCAGAGGTAAAAGGGGTAAAGTATTTTCTAGGGAGCAAAAAACTCTTAGCCGACCTGAATATCTCAGACTCCACAATTTCAAATGTTGCAAGCGAGAGAGAAAACTTTGGAGAGACAGTCTCCTTTCTTATCCGGGAATCGGACAAGAAAGTGCTTGGGATTGTAACCTTTAAAGACTCAATCAAAACTTCTTCCGCAGAAACAATTAAGAAACTCAAATCACTTGGCATTAAAGCCATGATGCTAACTGGAGACAATAAAGGTAGCGCTTTAGCAGTTGCAAAGGAACTTGGTATCGACATAGTCAGAGCCGAAGTACTTCCCCAAGAAAAGTCATCCATCATTCAAGAGCATAAAGACAAAGGTGAAATCGTTGCGATGGTTGGAGACGGGATAAATGATGCGCCAGCATTGGCCACAGCACATGTAGGAATGGCCATGTCCACAGGAACCGATGTGGCCATGCACTCATCTGGCATTACACTAATGCGAGGTAATCCCCTCTTAATACCAGATGCGATTTCTGTATCAAGAAAGACCTATTCAAAGATAAAGCAGAATTTGTTTTGGGCTTTTATCTATAATGTCATAGGAATACCTTTGGCAGCCTTTGGATATCTTAGCCCAGTGATCGCAGGCGCCGCGATGGCCTTCAGTTCGGTAAGTGTAGTCACGAACTCACTACTTCTTAGAACTTGGAAACCTTCAGTAAAGAATAATAATTAGGAGACTGAAATGAATATTGGTGAAGTTGCTAAACAAAGTGATGTAAATAGCAAGATGATACGAAGATATGAAGAGCTTGGTATCATATCCAAGGCGGGAAGAAGCCTAGCAGGATATAGGCAATATTCTGAAAATGATGTTCACGTTTTAAGATTTGTAAAACGCGCCAGAGAACTTGGGTTCAGCATGAAGGATATAAAACAACTTATAAGCCTTTGGAGAAATAAAAGTCGGCCTAGCTCCCAAGTAAAAAATATCGCTATGAAGCACATTATGGAACTTGAGAAGAAAATGGCCGAGATTCAGTCCATGCTAGGAACCCTAAAAAATCTTGCTGAGCACTGTCATGGAGATCAAAGACCTGATTGTCCAATTTTAGATGGATTAGATTGTCACAAATAGGCTTAGTAAAACGTAATACAGATAAAAATATAAAGGGAATCATGAATTACATTTTTTTACTGGGTCTTTTTGCAACATTCTTTTCTTTTAACCTTGGTGCAAAAGTTGTTCGTTATGAACTAACAGCAACGAAAGGGCAAATTAATCTATCTGGTAAAAAGACCGTCGATTTCGCGCTAATGCTAAATGGCTCAGTCCCTTCCCCTACTCTTGAATTTACTGAAGGTGATGATGCAGAGATTGTTGTAAAAAATGAGATCCCTGACGATGAATTGTCTGTCCATTGGCACGGAATCCTACTTGATCCCTATATGGATGGCGTTCCTTATGTAAATACGCCTCCTATATTTCCTGGGCAGCAGTACACATTCAAATTCAAAATTCGTCAGCATGGTACCTATTGGTATCACTCACATACAAACGTGCAGGAACAAAAAGGTATCTATGGCGCGATTGTCATTCATCCAAAAGAAAAAAAGATTAAATACGATAAAGACTTAGTTGTAGTGCTTAGTGATTGGTCAGATGAAAACGCTTCTCAAATTTTAAAGAACCTTCGTAAAGATGGAGACTATTACTTATATAAAAAAGGGACTATGCGATCCTGGCTTGATGCTCTCAAAGTAGGAAAGCTAAAAAACTTTCTTTATAACGAATGGACAAGAATGGGTGGAATGGATTACTCCGATGTTGGATATGATGCGTTTTTAATCAATGGCAAACAAAGTTCTCAAGGGATCATGGCACACCCGGGGGACAAAGTTAGAATCAGAGTCATAAATGCAGCAGCATCATCATATTTCTATGTTTCACTTGCCAACACTCCAATGAAAATTATTTCCATGGATGGTGTCGATTTAGAGCCTACTCTCGCAAATGACTTTATCATTGGAATGGCAGAGACTTACGACATTATTTTCGAAGTACCCGAACATAAAAACTATGAGCTCAAGGCAACTGCACAGGACGGTACAGGTGAAGCTTCTATTTGGATTGGTATGGGAGATAAAGTCCATGCACCTAAGAGACCTTTCCCTGACATGTATGAAGTTATGGACCACGGATCAATGGATCATAGCAAAATGGGCCATGAGAGTATGGATCACAGTAAGATGAACCAAGAGACAATGGATCATAGTAAAATGAAACCTGAGACCATGGATCATAGTAAAATGAACCATGAGACTATGGATCATAGTAAGATGAATCATGAGACTATGGATCACAGTAAGATGAAACCTGAGGCTATGGATCACAGTAAGATGAATCATGAGACTATGGATCATAGTAAGATGAATCATGAGACTATGGATCATAGTACAATGAACACAACTAATGAAATGAGTGAGATCATCTCATCATTCAGTGTTGACGTGGCAAAAGCATCGAATCCAACAAGTTTTCCAAAAAACATTCCCCGTCATGATGTGAAACTTGTTCTTGATGGAGATATGGAAAGATACATTTGGTTCATAAATGGGAAAGCCATTCACCAAGATAGAACAATTACGATACGAGAGAATGAGATTGTTCGTTTTACGTTCGAAAATAAAACCATGATGCATCATCCGATGCATCTACATGGTCACTTTTTCAGAGTATTAAATAAGCATGGTGAATACTCACCAATGAAACATACTGTAGATGTAGCTCCTCACATGTCGAAGACAATTGAATTCTATTCGAACGAACCTGGGGAATGGATGCTTCATTGTCACAATCTTTACCATCTCAAAACAGGCATGGCACGAGTGATAAAATACTCGTCATTCACTCCAAATAAAGAGATACAGAAACTTCAGAAAGATGATCCTCACCTACATGATCACGTTTATTACCAAGGTATGGTTGAAGCTGCCACCAACCATGCACAAGCAGAATTCTACCTGAAAAAGACCTGGGACGAGATTGAGTTAAGAGCTGAAACAAGAGAAGATTTTAATTGGGAAGGTGAAGGCGACTTGTTTTATAAGCGATGGATTAATAAATGGACACACTTAATCGCTGGTGGAACTTTGGTCGACCGTGAAGGTGCGGGAGTCGTTGGTGTTGGGTATCTCCTTCCTTTTCTTCTTGAATCTCACACGATTATTGATCACAAGGGAAGATTGAGGTTAAACCTAGAAAAGCGTTTTCAATGGTCAAAATACATCTACACAGACGCTGAGTTTACTTTCAGACAGAAGCAGGATTCAGAATTTGAAATTTCACTTATGTATCAAAAGCAATGGGCTTGGTCGGCAGGATTAATGTTTACAGAACATAGTGCGGGAGCCGGTCTCCAATATCAATTTTAGAAACATTCTACCTAAAAGAATTGTTAGACTCCAGAATACGTGATTATTCTGGAGCCTTTTAAACCTATTTTAAAGTCATCGCTTTTGGCCATTTAGAAGCTTGAGATTCTTTAATCAATATTAATTGATACTTTCTAACATTTTTGAGAACTAAGGGAAGATTTCCGCTTGCGACAGCTAGAAATGCTAATGTCACTGAAACCTTAATTAAACTATCCATTTTTATTCCTTGTTTGTTATTGGTGTAATTGTGATCTTCACTCCGCCTGAAATAATGTTCTCGTAAATTGGCTCATTACACCTGTATGGGTCAGATTCACCAAAAATCATCTCATGCAAGCCAATTTCCAGGACCGTACAAACCCTTTTCAAATCTTTTATGTTTTTAACTGCCCTTCCGGTTGTCCAGCCATGAAGCGTAGGTTGTTTGACATTACTAAGCTTAGCCAGCTTGCTTATGGTTAGGCCTTTCTCTCTACAAAGTTCGAGAATGTTCTTTCCTAGCTCCATAAGAACCTCCCTTTAAGAACTCCATGCTTGGGGTTAAAGGCGAAAGAGATGACTAGAGCGTTCCCTACTAACCAAAAATCTGAGTTGGTACAATTAAAAATTTGATGTTCTAAAACAGGTCGATAGAAGGGCTTAAAATGATGTTCCATGTTCTTCCTTTTGGGTAAAGGACTGGCTAGCAAGCCGAAAGAATAAAAAACACCTCCAAAATGTCACACAAATGTCACACTCGATTCCGAAACATCCCGAAACTCTCCGAAGTTTAACGAACTAATAGAACTTGTAAGCCTCTGAAATCAAGGACTTTTCTTAGTAGATTCAGGACTTTAAGTCACTGCTAATTTTAGTCTTTAACTGCTTGCCATGCAGAAGGTCGTCAGTTCGAATCTGATCAGCCGCTCCAAAATTTTACCAAACATTTTGTTAGTTAAGGGCTCCGTAAGGAGCCCTTTTTATTTGTTGAGCTGTCGATATGCCGAAAGTATGCCAAGAAGATTTAATAACTGGCAACATGACTTTTTAATTTTAATTATTCTCTACTATAAAGCACAAGCTTCATTCTTGGACGTGAGCATATATGAACTGCCACTAAAATTTTCATTCATCTGATCTTGGGCTTTTAATCTAACTTTTGTATTTAATATCAATTTTTTCAGCTTATCCTTTTCTTGAATGCTCTTCTCAATAGAGATTCCTTGAGACTTTAGCGTTTCAACAAAACATTCACTCGCTTTCAGGAGAGACTTTATTGACTTTATCGATTCCGTTTTATTGTCTACTGTTTTGAAGGCATTTTGATAAGCTTGAGCATACCTTCTAGCTACTAACTTAAGGTCAGTCTGACTGCCATATTCCTTTTCTATCCAAGCTTGAAGGTCATCTCTCACACCGTCTAGATTATAGTCATTTCCTAAAAGGGTCGGGTTCGAATTTTTAAAGGTTACTTTCGAGTCCATAGCCATCAAACTGCTACACAAGATAATAGATATCAAAAAAAAATGAATTTTAATAAAACCCTTTTAAGAGCTCTGATCCTCTGATTGAATCAAGTCTATTTTCTTATAAATTTTTGAGTCGATTGAACTATTCGCCTTAAGCTATTTGATAACCATTATATCAAATAGCTTAAAAGTAATCAAATTCATAATAATCTTAAGATCTTAATGAGGTGCTTGCGAAGAAGAATGTGGAACGCCAAAAACAAAACTAATAATACGATATTGAATTGAAACTTCCCTCAACTTTATTGAGTTGAGGGAAGTCACAAATTATTTCATATAAATGTATGTTCCAGATATAGGCGTATTCACTGTCTCGTAATCTAAGAATATAGCATAACCCTCAATGGCAGCATTCACAGTACTACGTGAGATACTAAGCTGAATTGAAGGATCATTTGGTGGCACAGGATTAGGGCCATAGTCTCTAACAGTTATCGTGCTATGAATATTACTTTGATAGATATTGAGATTATTGTTTGGATTGACCGCAAGGTTTACAAGCTCCGCACCGTCTAAAACTGACCCGCCATGGACATTGATATTTTTGCCAACCGACGTTGAATTTAGCATTGAGCTTTGGTCAATTCCAATTGAGCCAGTAATTTGGGAATTTTTCACAGTTGATTTACGGTTAATAGTAATACCACCACCATTTATGGTTGATCCCTCAACTATTGCAGTGTCATACAATGAAATAGATTGGGTACCGGATTGGGTAATTGAACTATTAATAACTTTGCTTCTAACCTCCAAATAGACGGTTCCTTGAATATTTGACGTACCACAGACTTCACTGTTGCTTGATATATATACAGTACTTGAAACCGTTGACCCGGAGGCAATAAAACCACCTACTGTGCCATCAGGATTGGTGTGTTTTCTTCCAGATACGGGCTGACCTGTCAAATTACATCCAGTCGTTGCAGGCTGAAGAATAATTGAAAGTTGCTTTTCAGCGTCAGGACCAAAATCCGTACCGTTTTCATCTGTAAGAGTTAATTTCACATTATAGGTAGCTGCAGAAGGAAAAGTATGATCCGTTGTTTTAATAGTTAAATTTTGAACAGGTGTACTATCACCGAAATTCCATTTATGTATCATACCATCTGAATTAATCGACGAAGTGGCATCAAACAATGCTTTTAGGTTATTGGTCCCATCAATCTGATATGTGAAATTCGCTATAGGACAGTTGGATTCTAACAATTCAGCAGCATCGATTAGAGACTGTAAAGTAAACGCCTTCAAAGAATTTAAACTTGTAGCCTCCGTTGATGATTGGCCTCTACTATTTAAGTAAGTCTGATCGAAGTAGTGATTAATAGCAATATCAGTCCAATCTCTTGGATCTGGATAATGAAATTCAAGATCGAAATTGGCGGCGGGGGCACCAAAGAATACAGCATTTATCACGTCTTTATCATTTAAAACATATTTTACTTTTGAGATGGGCGAATTGACTGGTGATGCAATCGAAAGATGAGATATAAATTTATTAAAACTGGAGTAAGGTTTTGAAGCTCCACCATAGCTTAGTAATTCTCCGTTGATAAAGTCCTGAATGGCCTTAGCTACAAATAAGTTACCCTGTGAATGTGATCCAACTAACAACTTCCTACCAGAAAGTAAAATTTGCGACATTTTACTTTTCAGATCAGCAGAAACGTAATTTAGTTGATCCCATTGAGTTAGTGCATTTTCTGCCTCATCTTTAGCGTCTGAAGCGGGTAATCCATTCACGTAGTCATAAAATGATTGTAGATCTTCATTTTGCCATTCAGGCAAAATGTTTTTGATATCTGTCACTGTCAACGAAGGAAAGCTCGCGGCGAAATGAGTAGCTATAAATGACTTTTCTATTGAAATGTTGAACTGAAGAGAAAGTTTCTGGGCCGCACTTTCAAGTAAATCGTTCTTAAAACCATTTTTTCTATTATAACTTATATCATACTTAAGACTTTTTGAATCAATGCTGCCTGATGACACGTTATTTTTTAATAACATTACATCTGACACCACTTGATCAACATCAGAATCAACTCCGTTAATCCAAAGAACAGTAGTTCCAATTTTAGAACAAGTCAATGCTTTTGAGTCAACAGAAGCAAAAGAAGAAAGCGAGATCAGAGAAATCAATAAAAATATATATTTCATTATTTAATCCTATTTATTAATTACAAGCTTCGGTTAGTGAAAGCACTTCAAATGAACTTCCATCAAAGTTCTCATTTATCTTTTTCTGTGCGTCTATCCTGTCTTTTGTATTTGTATGAAGTAGTTTAAGTTTATCTTTTTCTTTTATGCTCGCTTCAATTGTCACCCCTTGAGCTTTAAGAGTTTCAATCAAACAGTTGGTAGCTTTTAATAAAGCCTTAGTCGCAATTATTGAGTTAGGTTTATTGTCTTTATTCGCAAAAGCACTTTGATAAGACTGTGCGAATTTCTTAGCGGCTAATTTTACATTTGGTTGCGAAGCGTAGGATGTTTCTATCCAAGACTGGACATCATCTCTAATACCATCGTTGTCAGAATCAATACCGAGTACTGTTGCATTTTGATTTTGAGAAGGAGCGGAGACTGTTATAACTTTTGTATCTTCAGCCCAACTGCCTAAGTTATCAGTTACTCTTAGAGTTATAGTATAAGTCCCAACTTGAGAAAATAAATGGTAGTGAGCGGCATTAGTAGAACTTGTCGTACCATCTCCATAAGTCCAAAGATGAGAAACGATTGTTCCATCTGGATCGTAACTTCCGCTTGATAAAGCTACATTGTGGGGTGCTGGACCACTTAAAGGGGTTGCACCGATTACTGCATTTGGAGCACTGTTAGCAGGAGGGTTTGGCGTAGATGCTTGTTTTGTGAAAGAAATAGTTGCAGAAGCAGTTTCTGAGCCTTTTGTATAAACACATGTCACTGTATTTAGGCCTGTTGTAAGAGGCCATCCCCTGACCCAATTTGTTGAACTCTGTGTTCCGAAAGTAGCAGTCCTATTCCCAGTACAGACCACACTTCCTGTTCCAGATGGTGCCTCACTTACAGTACCATTTAAAGTTACAGAATTTTGGGTAGATGGGAATACAGTTCCAGATGCTGGTGACGTTATGCTAATAGTAAGAGCTTGAGAGTAACCACTAATTAGCACAGATAACAATGCAAGATACATTTTCATACACACTCCATGGACGATGAAATTTCAAATTAAAAAAAATCAATTCTCAATATTTTGGAATTTTATAATTAACGACAAATTCTTTTTTTACAAATCATTTAGAATATCTCTTAAAAAATGGGACTGGTCCTATGACAAGTGGTTATGTGTATTTAGCTAGTTGGAAATAATTTGTAACTTTTAAATTTTCCCAAGCTTAAGAAATGGATTTTTAAAATTTTAGAGACAAATGAGCTTTTTTGTTAAGTAGAAAAAAATTGTAATCACAATTTTTCGCAGAGATGCCCCGATCTTTTTTATTAAAAGTAAAACTTTTGAATCTAAAGAATTCTTATTCGTGAGTCTAAAGAATTCTTAATCACCCTTCCACCATAGAGCATCCAAAATAAAGCTAATAGCTCGACCCCGAAGAATTATTTTATACTTTGTCATTGATAACAAGAATACTTTTCGCTCGTACAAAAGATCTACTCAACTAAAAAGTACCACATTCCATTCGTGAAACTCACAGCATTGTTAGAATCGACGAGGGAAGATTCCAAGCTCGTAATAGGTAATATAGAAATTCTTTGGATAGAGTCTTCGAATTCAGCAGTTATCCTATACTCTCCATTGTCCAACTCTAAAGGAACACTATCAGTACAAAAATCAGTATAAATGCCTTCATTGCCAGTCCCAGTTGCAGCTTGTAATTCACTTATTTGCGGGGCTGGATCATTTGTTAGCTTTGGCATCAGGCTAACTCTTTTTAAGGGGTATTTTAATGGAGATCCGTCATCATCCTTTCTAAGAGACATGAAATGAGGTAATCGAGTTCCGACGATACCTAGACCGTATCCTCAAATTTCTTTCTGTGAAGTAATAATGAACTTTTGTGATATTACCCTCAGAGGCGAACTAAATTCTTGACCGCCAAGAGTTTTAGTAGAATTTGTCTGAATTATTTCAGGAAGGATAACTTGATACTTTTCTTTGTTCGCTACCACTGTAAATGTACCGATCTTTTTGGTTGTACCTAAGCGCCACAAAAAAAGATTTTCAGGCCTATAGTCTTGAGCGAGAGTAACTTCATATTCACCTCTCGATAATGCATCAGTTAAGAATTCTCCCATTTTATTAGTTGTATATGTTTTCCTAGCTCCAAATCTATCCGTTCTGCTCACTTCAAATGAGACATTTGAATATTTTTGACCAGCTCTACTTTCAAGACTTAGAACAAGCTGTCTATCGAGGACACCCAATTGTAAATCTGGCCTTAGCGTTTCTTCTATAACCTTTACATCTGGAAGAATAATCTCTTCGTATCCGGCTTTAAAGACTTTTAAACTATAGCCACCACTCGCGAGCTTCGCTGAGTAATAACCTTTCTCATCTACAATAGCCTTAGCTACAATATCATTTCTCTTTATGAAGGCAGCAGTAGCTCCGGCAGCTGAGAGATTATCTTTTAAGCTGATTTTGCCTTTCACTAAAAAGGTTGGATTACTGAAATAGAGAGATCCGAGCGACATTAATGCTATGATAAATGCCACGAATGATTCTTTAACTTCGTTTTTCTTAAAAAAGAGTATTGATGAGCCTGTTGAAAGAAATGCAACTCCCCAACTTAATGCTTCTGAAGTTGTTAACGTTATTGTCAAAATTTTGGTTTTCCTTTTATGGACAGTATCAACTTCTTCGTACTTCAACAATAAACCCTATATAATTACAGCATAAAGATCATACCTCAACATTCATTCATGAGGAGGAAATCTTGCTTAAAGCTAAGCCTTTCTCTCTACAAGGTTTTAGAATGTTCTTTCCTAATTCCATTACAACCTACTCTCTTTAAATTCAAGATTAAGCTAAATGGTCACAATTTTGACCTGAGTGTTTTCTGACCCTAGACAATGCAATGGCAAAATAGAAAAGTAGAAGCGCTAGAGCTAGTCGACTGGAGAGCCAAAAAAGATGTTCTATGTTTTTCCAATTGGCACAAGACTGTACAACAAGCCTAAAGAAAAAATCAGACCTCTAAAATGTCACACTCTGTTCCGAAACTCTCCGAAGTTAATCGACCTCATAAAACAATTAAGTCTATGAAACAAAAGACTTTTTCCGTAGATTCAGGGCTTATAGTTACAGCTGAGTTAAGCCCTACCTGCTTGCCATGCAGAAGGTCGTCAGTTCGAATCTGATCAGCCGATCCAAAATTTTACCGAATCTAAAAGGACTCGAAGGTCCATTCTCGAGACATAGGTTACAGTTTATTCTTGAGACATAGGTAACACTTTTTTATTAAACGGATCTTCAAAGTATTTAACCTTCCCACGAAAACTCAACAAATTTAATCCGATAGAAAGCCTGAACAAAGACGCATCAAATGGTGAACTTTAGTTCTCAACTGATCCGTCTTCCTTGAGTCGTAAGAGAAAAGAACGGTACCCGGGTGCAGTTGTCTTTAAAGTTCCAGATGTCATAACACGGTCACTGCTATCCACAAATAATCCCTCAAGCGCATCAAATAGAGTCGCTGCTGGAGTCCCTGCAAGTGATGGCGAAGACTCTACAACATACCCAGATGCCCCAAAGCTGGAGTCGACTTCCCCATTTGGATTAAGTCGCATGAGATAATAGTTAGTTCCTCCGGAGGTATTTTTTGTTTTTCCAATGACAACAACACGTCCTTTTGAATCATACTTAAGCTTAGATATGTTATCACTCATCGTTGCATTGCTTGCCCCACTTATTCCTGTGGCCCTAATGAAAACACCATTTGTTGCAAAAGAGCTGTCAAGTGTGCCGTTAGGCAAATACTTTAAAATTAGCAATGAAAAACCACCAGCAGGATTTTTACTTAACCCACCAAAAACGATACTGCCTTCAGAATCAAGATCAACACCATTCGCTGCATCCCACACATCCGCCACTCCGTTGGCACCTGCGTGTCCCACTGTTCCGCCTGTCAGAATACCATCTCCTGAAAAAGCAGTGTTGAGACTGCCATCTTCATTCAGATAAACCACAGCATACTCTTTTCCGTTAGATGGATTTATTGACCCTCCGATGATAACGACACGATCTGAACTGTCTACAGCAAGGCCATGGCCGGCATCATATGCAGTTGCTCCTGTTGCACCGGTGAAGCTAGGAGTGGGGCTTATATAAAATCCTGTGGAATTAAACGTGGTATCAAGAACGCCATTGGCCGAAAAACGCCCCACAAACATATGAGTCCCGCCGGCCGCATCTTTACTCGTTCCGGTAATCAGTATTCTTCCGACCGAATCAATCTTCATCTCTCTTACATCATCAAGTTGGCCTGCACCAGTCGCCCCAGCAATACCCGTATTGATATTCACCCAACCACTGCTGGCAAAGGTCGTATCAAGGGTTCCATTTGTAGAAATTCTACCTAATAAAATTTGTCTTCCATTACCCACATTTCGAGTCTGACCTGCAATAATAAGTTTACCCGAAGCTGCAAGAGCGGTACTTCGAATGGTATCAAATACGTTCGCAGCCGTTGCTCCAAAGATTCCTGGAGAAGGTCCTAAAAATGTTCCACCTGTTCCAAATGAAGTATCAAGATTGCCTTGAGCATCTCTTTTTTGTACCAGAAATTGGTAGCCTCCAGATGAGTTTCGACTTGACCCCGCAAGGTAGATCGAACCATCAGCATCTGCAGTGAGTGAATTAAAATAATCCGCCAATCGATTTCCTGTCCCACCTGCAAAGGAAGTTGTGCCTCCCATGAAGTAGCCCAAGTTGTTATGAAATTTTTGTAGAATTCTGATTTTTGATGAACAAGTTGAAAATGAGAGGATAGATTCAGTGACTTTTATATAGATGTCTGACTCATTTGTATTAGGTTGGGAGTAGTTAACCCCACTAAATTGAGCGACCCCATTCCCATCAGTAGTCATTGGATTTACTGCGGCAGCGAGAACACCAGTTGCGGGAGTGAAACAGTTCTGATCCTGATAGGCCTGTAATCTAATTTGGGAAGGATCAGTTGCCATCGTTGAAATGACTGGTTGAGGATCGAATGCAGTGGTTGAATAAGCAGTGGTTGGCAATGTCTGAAATCGAACAAATTGACTGCTGTTTTCATTTTTACTACAGCTGAGCAAAGTCAGGATGAATATCATTCCAAGGATGTAGGTTTTATTCATGATTTAAGCCCTCCTACTAACTTAAGAAATTATTAAGATTAATCCTAATATTTTCGAACATATTTAGATTTTAGGAAAGCCTTTATGTAAGCAGGCCACGAACCCATTCTTGTTTTTTAAATCGGGTACTTAGAGTCGTACTTCGACGGCAACATCTGCCTTTAATATATGCAGCAACTCTCAAACCGCTAAAATCACTCAGGATTATGACTCCTCACAAAAGGTTAAAAACAGAAAAACCTAAAGTTTAAGACACTATAAACATCTTGATAATCAACTTCCCGTGCTATACATTATGACAAAATACAAAGTTTAAGACATCTTAAACTCAAGAGGAGCATACGTATGGGACATTATAGCATCCAAACAGCTGCACAAATTTCCGGCATTTCCGATGCCTGTATTAGAGCGTGGGAGAAAAGATACAATAGTGTGATCCCCGCCCGAAATAATTCAAATCACAGACTTTACTCTGATGAAGACATTGAAAGACTGACGCTTTTTAACAAGCTCACTTCGATGGGGATGAAGATTAGTCAAATATCAAATTTAGGCACTGATGAGCTAAAAACAATTTATCTTTCGGTAACAAAAAAAAAGTTTGGTGATCTTGAACAGTCTGTAAAAAAACCTGCAGTCCCCTACTTCCAATCACTTTATATCATCGAAGAAAGTTTCAACGCGAAGAGATTTGATGTTGCCTATCACGAGATCAAAAAGGTTATTGACTCCAGTGACTCTAAAGACCTGGCACTGACTTTTTTTCCTGCAATGGAAGGTTTATGTCAAAGCTGGAAGGACAAAAAGTACATCGATGTTCCTGAGGTGCAGGCATTTGAAAAATATATTCATCACCTTGCAGTTCAAAAAGCTTTGAGAGAAGCTCAATATGTTAGAAACATAAAAAGTATAGCAGTCTCCCTTCCATCAAGCAAAAACAAGATGGCAGACTCAGGACTGGAATTACTCCTTTCATCACATAGAATTGAAAACTACTTATTCAGCAATGAGGTCCAACCAGATTTCCTCTATCCTTTAGTAAAGGTGATAAGGCCAGAATTTATATTTGTTGTTGGTGATCTTGCTGAAACGGAGGTGTTAGAGATGAATGCTAAAATTACAGACATCCATTCAGCTAAAGTCATTATTTACAACCAGAAAATCCCACTTTTAAAACATGCTGACGCAAGTGAAATAAAGAATGTGCAATTTTTCAGCAACGTTTTTGAAATCGATCAGTACCTAAATAACTCATTGTAGATTAAAGACTTTATGAAGAAATTTAAGATAATAGCCGGCCCTTGCTCCATAGAATCTAAATCTCAGATGGAGCAATTTTTAGCGACAAAAAATGCTCCATCTCTGGTAAGGGGTGGAACATTTAAAATGAGAACTCAAAAATCTTCTTTTCAAGGACTAGGCCAGGAAGCCTTAAATATTATTCAAGAGCTTAAAAAAGAAAAAGACTTCACTTTTGTGTCAGAAATAACAGATCCCAGACAGATCGAAAGCTTTATGGGCACAGTTGATATATTTCAAGTAGGCGCAAGGAATATGTACAACTATGAATTACTCAAAGAACTAGCACTTCTTGGTAGTCCGGTGATCCTCAAAAGATCATTTAGTGCAACATTGACCGAGTGGCTTGGATCAGCTGACTACTTACATCCATTGGGATTCGAAAAGGTAATTCTTTGTGAGCGAGGGATTAGGTCATTTGACACTAAACTTAGGAACATTCTGGATCTTGGTTCTGTAATTTGGTTAAAAAAAGAAACGCCTTTTTCAGTTATTGTTGATCCTTCTCATGCAATGGGAGACTCAAAATATATTCCTGAAGCGACCTATGCATCTTTGGCTGCAGGAGCTGATGGGATAATGGTGGAGGTTCACCCTAATCCTCCGGAAGCGCTTTCAGACAAAGATCAAGCCTTATCCCTTTTTCAATACGAAGCAGTAGTAGATCAATTAAAACTCATAGCAAGTGCTTTTAAAACTGAAGTGGAGCTCTAAATGAGAAAAGCTGTCTTTATCAAGAATATGTTTGATGATATCGCAGGTAATTATGATCTCTTAAATGATGTCCTATCCGTAGGAACTCATAGACTTTGGAAAAAGATGGTCGTTAAAAAGGCTATGCAGAATTCCCCTCGGCGAGTGCTTGATTGTGCAACAGGTACGGGAGATCTGGCTTTCATGATCGAGAAAGAAGGATGCAGTGACATAACTGCAATTGATTTCTCTGATGAGATGATTCATTTTGCCAAACTCCGCGCTCAAAAAGGAAAATCAAATGCTACATTTTTAAAAGCGGATATAACGAATCTTCCCTTCGATTCAAAATCGTTTGATTCAACTACCGTATCCTTTGGAGTTCGTAACGTAGAGGACCTTGAGAAAGGACTCCAGGAACTCTCCAGAGTTTCCAAATCTGTCCACATTCTGGAATTTGGGCAACCTAAAAATAAAATTGTTTCTTTTATCTACTTTAACCTTCTAAAGCTTTATGTCCCGGTTTTTGGAATCATATCCGGGCGCAAAGACTGCTATGAATACTTAATTGCAAGCTCCGAAAGCTTCCCATCTGGTGAAACATTTATGGAATTGATGAAAAAGAACTCTGATCATAAACATTTTACCTTTGAGCCGATTTTTAACGGCATTGCCTATCTCTATTCAAGTCATGGAGCCTGATATGATAGAGATAGGCAATGCCGTTAAAAATC
>DLGL01000049.1 GCA_002482685.1 Bacteriovoracaceae bacterium UBA7695
CGCTGTGCTTTTCTTCGCTTCTAAAGAGGCTTCTTACATAACGGGTGCAACCTTAGATATCGCTGGAGGCCTCAATGCTTGAAACCATTCTGGCCAATATCCCCCAGAGAGAGCCTTTTCTTTTTATTGAGAAAATTATTGAGCGCACTGAAAACTCGATTACAACTTCAAAACTCCTGACGGGTGAAGAGGATTTTTTCAGAGGTCACTTTCCCGGCTCTCCTGTTTTTCCGGGCGTGCTTATGTGTGAAGCTGTTTTCCAAACAGGAGCTCTTCTCATGGCCTTGAAAGGCGAAGGTGCAGGAAATACAAAAACCGCCCTTGTGACAAGAATCCAGGGGGCCAAGTTTAAGAACATGGCCAAACCTGGTGATGAACTCCACATCACAGTGGATTTTATCGAGATGCTTTCAAATGCAGCATTCATGAAAGGAAAGATCACCAGTGGGAGTAAAACCATTATGAGTATTGAATTTGCAGCGACACTGGTTGAAGGAACATAATGGATTTTTTAGGTTTGAGAGAGAAATTATTCTTCATCGCAGGGGTGGCCAACAAAAAAAGTGTCGCCTACTTTGCAGCTAAGACACTGATTGAAAATGGCGCGAAATGCCTATTTTCTGTCCAGCACTCTTCTCAAGTTGAAACTGTAAAAAAACTATTTCCGGAATCCGATGTGATCGTCTGTGATGTAGAAAATAAGCATGACCTAGAAAAACTTAAAACTGAGTTGAAGACTTCAACCAAGATCGATGGTCTTCTTCATTCACTGGCCTTTGCTAATTTTTCGGAAGGCATTAAACCTTTTCATGAGACCAAGCGAGAAGACTATCTTCAGGCAGCACAGATTTCCTGCTTCTCACTTGTGGAACTTACAAATGCTCTGAAGGATCATTTATCTGCGGAAGCAAGTATTGTAACGGTCTCTATCTCCAACACCCGCGCCACCAGCTACGGGTATTTGGGGCCAATTAAGGCCATGTTGGATTCCACGGTTCCCTTCCTGGCCAAGTCGGTTTCTGAGTTTTCGAAAATGAGAGTCAATGCTGTCGGAGCAGGGCCACTAAAGACCTCCGCTTCAGCGGGAATTCCTGATTATATTGATAATTATCTTTTCGCCGAAGAGCTCACTCTTAGGAAGAAAGCTCTGGAAACACAAGAAGTGGCCAACACCATTTGCTTTCTACTCTCAAGTAGAAGCTCGGGCATCAACGCTTCAACAGTCATAGTTGATGGTGGAATGAGCTGCAATTACTTTGATCAAAAAATCGTTAAATCATTTACGGCCAATTAATTTCTTTTCTTTGTCGACATTTCCGACTTTAAAAGTAATTCAAATTGCTCTTTGTCTTTTTCGTTTAACTGAAACACTTCTACAATTTTAAGGGCCGTCTTTAATGAAAGACAGTGCCGTCGATTAATGGCCTCACTTAACGTTGAAGGTGAAATCTCAAGATCTCTTGCAAGAGCTCGAAGAGAGTACTGTGGATTCTTTCTCTTCTTCTCATTCAGGTAGATTAAGATGTAGTCAATATAGCCTTTGGGCTCAATATTTGAGAAATCTACCGTTGTTTCCTGGTTATTCATAAAATAGTCCTTAGCTGTTCTCTTTATTTACTGACCGTTTCTTTGCCTTGATGTGTAATCCAGGCAATAGTCCATGACGGATAGGTTTTCAGGATAATACCTGCCAATGGTTCCGGTGTGTTTAGAGACAACAGTCACTCGGCGGGTATGTCTGTTTATTGCAATCACTCGGGCCCCATCAGGGTTTGAATAATTATCAGGAAAGACAATATCTTTTACACACACACCTTGAAGGCAGCCATGACCAACCGAAAATTGCCCACTCCGCAAACGACTAACTCCTCCAGTGGTTTTTGCAACCACTGTCACAGCACCAGTAAAAGGGTTTACCGCTAAAACTGAGGCGCCGTTTGTATGATAAAATCCATCCGGAAATACCGTTGAGCCGTGACAAATTTTCTGAAAGCAAGCATTTCTAAGGGAGACCTGCTGAGGGGAGAATCTCTCAACTCCGCCTGTGTGATGAGAAACAACTGTCATAGTTTTGGAAGTTGTATTTATGGCCAAAACTTTTCCACCCTTTGGATTTGTATAGGAGTCAGGAAATACCGTTTGCCCTGGACAGACCCTAAGATTTGGCTTCACTTCAAGACAGGCAAAAGCATTGGCCGTGGCTAAAATTAATCCAATAGTGAGAAATGTTTTATTCATAAAAACTCCGATTATTTAATACAGATCATTTGTAAAATTCTGCTGGAAGCCACATACCTTGGGAGCTCCCTCACCTTATTACCAAGGGCATCCACAATCACCTTGTCATCATAGGAGTGTCCTGCTGCATAGACAGATCCCTTAGCAGCTTTACGAAATCCGTTGAGACGACAAACCCCATCTTGATGTGATTCAGGTGAGAACATAACCTCATCCTTTGTGGCCGATGCGCGAACATAGCGTGGTCCAAAAAGAACCTGTGGATTTTCAAGTTTGTTACCAACCTTATTGATACAATTTATTGCTGAGTACATTTTTTCCTGATCATGAGTTTGTCCGCCGACAATAAGCCCGTTGTGGCCTACCACGACTTTTAGTCTGGAAAACTCTTCAAATGAACTAGACCCGCGGACTGCTCTCTCAAAACCGAGTGCTTTACAAACACCCTGCTCACTAGAGCTAGCAGCGAATGAAATTCTGTGCGCATAGAGAGGTGCTTCGGTGATTTCAAAAACTTCATCCGAAGCATGGGCGGTAAAGCATGAGCCTAAGATTAAAAGGCAAAGAGATAGAGACTTCATAGAACTCCAAGGGGGTTGGTATTAATAATTGTAGTTAAAATACCCTACCCGTTTAGTTGGTAGCAGAAAAAATAATGAGATCCTTAATAGTTAGGGTGCTGCATACCGGATTTCGAACACTTTCCGGAGCAAATTTGAGATTTAAGTCAATAATTTTAGGACTTTGGTCGATGAGAAGGCATGAATAAAAATCATTTTATCCTCTCTATAATTATTGGCCTTCTAACAGCAACCACTGCCTTCACTCAGGTCAAAGGTACTATGGGCGGTAAAGAATCTGGTAATTCAAACTCCATGGATGAAATTCCCGAAATAGAAAAAGCAATCGTCCATGAGGTAGGAAGTCACATCCAGGCGTGCTTGAATAGAAAAGGTGAAAAACTTCCTTTTAAGGACCTCAAAGAAATTTCAGAATTTATCTATGCTGCTGAAGTATCGCAGAATTTTGAGTCCCTTGGCCTGCTTCGACCATCATCTCCTTTGTGTGCCGATTTTAAAAATCAGCAATCGGCACTAAATTGTTTGCATTCACTTCCTAAAATAACCCGAATCAAAATAAAGACCCTGTCCGAAAACACTCTATTGAATCCCTATCTTCAGGGTAAACATAAAAAAGACTTCGCCTCAGTCGAGCCAATAATTAACGGTCTCAAGCAGTTCTCAATTGAAAATTCATCTGGAAGTGACAGATTTCAAAGCCCAGAGATGCAGGCAGGGCCCTAATGAGGCAGAAGCCTCTCGCTTTTATCCAGGCCTTAAGTATTGTGGGGTCAGACCCCAAAGAAGCAAAAAACTATCTTACTGATAAAAGACTTACCTTGTTGGAAAAGTCTATCCTTCGATCCATATTGCTTCTAAGAGACCATGAGTTTGAAGAAATCATTGGACTACTTTCCCATCAAAAATCTTCAGATCCATTCGTTGAAGCTCAACGACTCTTGACTCTAGGTAGCACTTATAACAACATGAGTGATTTTAAAAATGCTATTTACTACTACGAAAGTTTTCTTAAGCTTAGGAGTGAACTTAAAGAATCATTTAAAGAGTTTCACGCGACATTCTGTCTCTTTACATTTAACCAGAACATTCACAACACTGCAGAGATGAAAAAGTACTTCCTGAGGATGAAAAGACTCAGTACGGGCTCCCCTTTCGAGAGTATTTGTATTTTAAGCTCACAATATGCTATCCACCGCATCAACAATAACCTGAATGATGCACTGGATGTTATTAATGAGATGGAACGACTCATGAGTGAGATGACTGAGTATCAGGTCGTCAATTATCTTATTGATAAATTCGATATCCATCTCTGCCTGGGTGATTATAGACAATCGCAAAAAGCTCTTCAGACCATGAAAACCTTCAGAAAATTCAGATCCTCGGCCAATTATAATTTTATGAAATCATTATTGGACTACCTATCAGAAGATGCTCCTCTCTATGTTTACTCCCAGGACTATAAGGAATTTCCGGTTCTTCATGACCAGATCATGATCATTAAAAACATGCAGGAGTCCAACTGGGATGAGGCTGAGAGTCTATGGTTAAAACTAGAAGCCGCTTACCCTCATCTGTACAAAAAGAATTTTTCTTATGAAGGACTAGAGTGCCTATTCTCTCTTTGCCTGAAAAAGAATCTGAGCTTAAGAAAAGATGTCACCTTTAATATTGCCGGAAAAAGTAAAGAAGATGCCCTGATTGAGATTTTGCATCAGTCAGCATCACCACTGCCTTTGGAGACGGTTTTCCAGGTCATTTACGGAAGGGCCAGTGATTCAAAGGATGATTTTGTAAAGCTTCGCACGCTGGTTTACTCAACGAAGAAAAAAAAGGGTGTAAATATTAAGTTTAAAAAAGGCTGCTATCAAATCGCCAGCTAAGTCTACTTCTGGTGCACAAACCAGCAGGCAGGACGATTTCCCACAATATGAAAGTTATTAAAGTGACATGTCCCCTTCGTCTCATCATCATCATCAAGTTTTCGGGAGGCCAGAACATTACAAAGCGCTCCCTGGTATTTCGTATCAAGGCGGCATTGAGCAGATGGATATTTGAGATTGGTGGACCGGACAACTTCTGCAGCAGGTGTCAGCAGTGAGACATCAGAATCGTGACCTTTGGAATCGATATCGGCTATCACCCGTCCATGATCTTCTGCCGCCTGAGCACTCCTGAGACAAATGCGGTAGTCATCGGCAAATGGAAACTGAAACTTGCATTCTTTTTTAACATCCTCAGGCAATGAAAGAGACTCAGCAATCTTCTGATTCTCATCATCACCTTTTAAAACTTCTTTCATGCACTTTAAGGTTGAAAAATAATCCGCCTGACCTTCCGAAGAGGACCATGGGTTGGTACTTTTTTTCGGAAAGCCCCCTAAATGGTGACCCACTTCGTGACAAATAACAGTCAGAAAAGCATCTTTGGTCATGAACTTGTGACGGGCATAGCCACCGGTCAAAAGAATAAATCGGTCATACCCTCTTACTCCGGCGTAGGCGTTCATCTGGTTATCATCCCACTGGCTTTCGATGCGAAAATTTAAATGCTGCTTTTTAAAGATCGGAATATACACTTTTTTTACAGAATCAATCAGACGGTTAAAATCTTTTTTTGAGATATGACTCTCTTCCTGGTCATCCGATTTGTTTCCCGGGCCGAGTTGCCGAAGGTTTTGCATTTCCATCGCTTGAAATTTTCCAAGCCTCAAACCAAGCTCCCTGCTGGAGATATCACAGGCCCACGCCGATAGCGTAAACTGCAAAGTAGCAAGTAAGAGTAAAAGGACAAATTTCATTTACATAGTTTAGGCCAAAGGGCCCAGGAGGTGGGAAAGACTGTAAATTTTACGGGCCGAGCTTGAGAATTTCCCGCTTCTCAAAGGTCCTTTTAAGGCCCTCTTCAATGCTAACTCTTGGATAATAGTTAAAGTCTCTCTTGGCCTTATCATGTGAAAAATAATGGGACTTACCCAGGTTTAGGGCCACAAACCTCGTCATAGGCGGCTCAGGCTTCTCAATTCCTGCTAGCTTAAAGGTTTTTTCCATCAGCCAGCCAATGCGGTAGGCTGCCTTAACACTTATAGAATCAGAAACAGGTTCAAGCTTCACATTTTCAAGAATTTTATTGATAAAATCCCAGAGTTTCACAGGTCTCTCCTGGCCAACAAAATAGGCTTCGCCACAAACCCGCGAGCCAGCTGTAAGGTGCTCAAAGGCAAGAACATGGGCCAGGGCCGCGTTCTCAACATAAATCACATCCACTAAGTTCTCACCATCTCCCACTATCCGTAACTTCCCCTCCTTTCCTTTTTGAATCACTCTTGGAAAAAGGTGAGGATCTCCGGGACCCCAAATAAGATGCGGTCTAATGGCACAGGTTAAAAACGTTTGAGAGTTATTCGCCTGAAGTACCAGCTTCTCCGCCATAGTTTTAGTTTCAGCGTAGGGAGTCAGATGCTCTTTGGCATAGGGACACTCTTCGTTTACACCAAGCAGGTCATCCTTACCAAAAACCACTGAAGGTGTAGACGTGTACACAAAGCGAGAAACGCCAGAGGCCATGGCCCCCTCTAAAAGATTTTTTGTTCCTATAAAATTGATATCCAGAAAATCTTTATACCGCCCCCACACTCCCGCAAGAGCGGCCACATGAAAGATAGCATCAAACCCGCTTGATAAGGCCCTCTCAACATCGGCGGGATTTTTAAGATCTCCCCTAATAGTAGGAACTCCCAGGTCTTCCAGATGGGAATAAGAATGACGAGAAAAATTTGTCACAATATAGCGAGGATTTTTAAGAAGTTCTTGAATGATGTAAGTGCCAAGAAAGCCACCCCCACCAGTTACCAATATACGCATGGATTAAGGATAAGGGGGTTGAGTCCCTTCGTCCACTTTGGTAGCTTAATATAAACGGAGTTTTTATGACTTTTTTTGCTCTGGCCTGGGTTCTCATCTTAAACATTGCTTTTGCAGTGCCAGAAAAGAATTTTAAGTCTTTAATGAATGACGAAGCTCTCCCTTATTTTGCAACTGCCCAGCAAAGAACCTTCACAAATACTCAGGGCCTGAAGCTCAACTTTTACTCATTGGTTTCCAGCAAAAATTCCCGCACGATGGTGATCCTTCCGGGCAGAACTGAGCCTGCCGTAAAATACGCCGAATTTGTTTTTGACCTCAGGGAAAAAGGTTTCAATATCTATATCCTCGACCACCAGGGACAAGGGGCATCGGAGAGACTCCTCAGAGACACTCATAAAGGGCATGTACGGTACTTCTCTCAATACGTCCGGGACTTTCAGGATTGGCTCAATGATGTGGTCATCCCGGAAACTCAAAATCAGGACCGGGTCTTAGTGGCCCACTCAATGGGTGGGGCCATCGCTGCACTTTATCTTGCCAAGGAAAGCTCCCTTTTCTCTAAGGCCGTACTGAGTGCACCTATGTTTGAAGTTGAGACAAAACCTTACTCAGAGAACATGGGCAGACTACTAAGCGGGGTTCTCGTGGCAGCTTTTCAAGGGACAAAATATGCTCCGGACCGGGGTCCTTATATAGCTCATCAGGATACATTTGAGAAAAATGAAGTCACTCATAGTGAGGCCCGTTTCAATCTGGCCAAAGCAATCTTTGTGCAATCCCCTGAATTAGTCTTAGGAGGACCAACTAACCGCTGGGTCAACCAGTCTCTTAAGGCCACTAAAAAAATTGATCGAGCGGCCAGACAGATTCAAATCCCAATTCTTATGTTTCAGGCCGGGATGGATTTAATAGTAAAACCCAGAAGACAGAATCTCTTTTGTTTGAAATTACAATCCTGCTCATTGATAAAGTTTCCAGGTGCTCATCATGAGATCTTGCAAGAGACTGATGAAATAAGAGATGAGGCGATGACGGCGATAAAGGAATTTCTCAAATAGGGAATATATTGTTCGCAGACAAATGGGGATGATTAGGAAACCTAGTTTCGGCAAGATAACTAAACTAAAATTCATTTATGAAACACTAGGAAATATAAGTGTGATCTGGTTTCATTAATCACCCATTCTATCTTAATTGAAGGGAGGATCTCTCTTATAATTGATTTAGGATCGAAGAATTTGGTCAGACAGTGAAGGTCTGTTTTTAATTTCAATCAATTAGCTTATCCCCCGTTGTCTGCGAACAATTTAAGGAATGTATCCTAGTGTTTGGCTTCCTCATCCGCGGACTTGGTTTTATCTCCAAAAGAGAATATTTCGGAAATCCGCCCTGGGCCAGAAGCTTCTGTTTTACCAATCTCTTCCCAGAATAAAGGAAGAGTGTCGTAAACAATAGATCCCACTAAGAGACCAATGAAAAGTCCCGGAAAGCCCAGTAGAAGGGCCCCTCCAATCACAAATATAAAACTAACCACACCAGGTGCTCTGGATTTCCCAAACGAGGCCAGCCAAGGTCTCAGGATGTTATCAATAACTCCGGTGAAAAAAGCAGTTGCTGTAAGGATCACTGCACCCGTTGTGTTGTCCTGAAAAAAGCTGACCAACGCAAACAAAAGCGCCATAGGTGCGGCCCCAATGACCGGCACAAAAGAAAAGATAAGGGTAATAAAAAAGACCAGAAACCAGTCAATCCCATTAATAAAATAGACGGCCGATGCGACAATTAATGATTGGATGGTCCCCGTTGCAATATTTGAAACGTAAGCTTCACGAGCATCCCGAAGAAAGATCCCCACCAGCTGATCCATCTTCCGGTTTGAGAACCCAAAGACTTCCTGAAAAAATTGCCGTACGTTATGAGCACCATTTAAAAACGAAAACACACAAAGAATCATCACCACCAAAAAAAGCATCATTGTTGGAATACTTAAAGCGAGGTTCTGAAAAAACCTAAGCAAATAGGCGTTAGCAGTTTGAAAGTACTGCTCGAGCTTAGCTTCACTCAAGGATTCAACAAATGGGATCTTAGTTATATACCCATGAGTTCCATGAATAATATCTTCTCGTATGGATTTTACAAATTGCTGAAGACCTTGATCTTGAATTTTTTCATTGATAGCAAATCTTTCCAACTGCCCCACCACAAGAACTGACCCTTTGGTCATAAAAAACATAAAAGGCACTGAGATTAAAATCGTAAAAACAGTTGTGATTAAAAAAGCGGCACGATTCTTTTTCCAGTTCCGCGTCTCAAGTTTTATTTGGAGTGGGTACAAAGCTAAGGCCATAGTGGCGGCCAGGATGATCGGTATGATGAAGGGTGAAACAATAAAAAAACTTGCAGCAAGTAGGATGACTATATAACCCACGCGTTGGAACTGAAAGTGCGTCTTCCTTGACATTAGCTACCCCATTTTGGTTTGCGACAACTTCACTCAAATTAAGTTTGGCCCATTTCAGCGGTTCAATGCAAGGACAAGCAAGGCCCCGGTATATATCTTTACTTTGGCTTAAGTTCAGTGCCGCAATATTTGTGGGCCGTTTTAAGGCTCGAACAAGTGGAATAAAAAGCAAGTGCAGTTCGAACACGGCTGAATCACATAGATTAGTGCTCAGTTTGAAAAATATACACACCGTTTACCAATGCTACACAGTTTGTTTACCAATTCATTGATACGACCACACCAATCAAGTATAACTGCCCTATGGAAAGTAAAATCAGCGTCTCTAATTTTTTAAAAGAAAAGTTTGAAGAGAAGCAGCTTCAAAATAAAAACTACTCACTTCGTGCTTTTGCTGCACGAATCGGTCTAAGTCCAGGTGGACTAGTCCAGATCCTTTCTGAGAAGAAAAAGCTCTCCATTGAAAGATCATATGACCTCGCTAAAAAACTTCAGTTAACTGCTGAAGAGAAAAAAATCTTTTATCTTCTTGTCGAGTTTGAACAATCAAAAAAAGCAGAAAGAAAAGCTGCAGTTCTGGAAGAGTTAACAAAACTCAATATCAAAGGAAAAAACAGCTTCTTTGATCTAGGTGTCGATCAATTTAAAGTCATTTCAGACTGGTACGGACTTGCTGTCCTAGAATGCATAACTTCCTATGGGAAAGGTTTTAATTCGAAAGACCTGGCAAAACACTTCGGGATAACAGCTCATGAAGCACTAATGATAGTGGATCGCCTCCAGAGGCTGGAGTTGATTGAAAAGAATGAGTCCGGAGAGTGGGTCAGAATTCATGAGCGAGTTCTCATAACTTCTCAAGTGCCAAATGAAGCAATAAAGAACTATTACAAGTCTGTATCAAAGAAGTCAGCTGAGTCTTATGAAACACAGACTCCCCAAGAAAAGGTTAGCGCAGCAGAAACTTTCTCATTTGATCCAGGCCAAATCGAGGAACTAAGAAAACTAACTGATGACTATTTAAACTCAGTTATGGAGCTCTCAAACAGAAGCCAGGAAAAAACTGCAACTTATCAAGCACTCGTTAATGTTTTTAGATTAAATAGCAATAAAAAGGAAAAGCTATGAAAAAGAAATTATTAGGCAGTCTTGTTTTAATGTCATTATCTCTTCCAACCTTCGCCTCAGGGGTACGCGGTGGGGGTCATGTCGTAGAAGTAAATGGAAACTTAGAGTTGTTGGACATCGTCACCAACGCAACCTGCAACTGGTTCTCCGGCAAAGAAATAATCACACAAAGAAGTCATGTTCAAAAGATTTTGAATAAAATCGAAAAGCTCGATTGGTACGTAGCTCTTGAGCTAAAAAGAGAAATTGAGTACTTATCATGGTGCTTAACCGGGAATCTTTATTCTGTACCAAGCACAGATGATGACTCTTTTGTACGACAACTTAATAGAGGTGTTCAACAAGCCGCTTTCAGGTTTAACGAGAATGCATATATTGATTCTACAAAGCTTTCTAGATTAAGCCAAAGTTCCCAAGCATACCTCATCTTTCATGAAGCGCTTCATAGCTACCTTTCAATGGGAACCGACATGAGGATTTTCAAACTCCAAAGCTTAGTTTCAACTATTCGCAGGGTAGACCTTGGACAGATTACGACTAGAGAGAGTTTAAATTTCAATTTAAGTCGAAATGATATGGAATTTGTTTTTTCTACAAATAAGCTTGATGTGTTTAGAAAAAGTTTAGAGTTCCTACTTTCTGACGTAGACACAAGAATAGTAGAGATCTTGAAGGCTCAGGCGCCAGAAAAGCTAGTTCATCAGAATATCCAAGCGGCACTTCCTTACCTTGCAAAATGGGATAGACCGGTGGTTGCTTCAGCCCAAAAGATCCTAACCGGATCGATAACTGAAGTATTTAAAAGAGGTAACCTGGATGATGTTAAGATCATACTTCATCAACAAACGTTTGAAAAAATAAACCCTGCAGCTTTAGCACTGTCAATTATTGACGAACTCAGCGAGGAAGTGAGACGAGAAGTCACTTTGTCTAATTCGTTTAAAAAAATTATAAAAGAGAGCGCAAACAAGTTAGGGAAAATTAATTTCACTCTTGTAGAAAATCGTATCACAGCAGACTTATCCTTGCAGTCAATAACTGAGCAGTGTCAAGAAAGTCGCCCCGTGCCTACCACGTCGCTAACGGGGCTGTATAAAAACAGCAACTGTGAGCTACCTTCTGAAATCATAGGCCTAGTTGATTTGATTGTGTTCACGATCAAGAGCCAGGAGATGAGTACCTTTGACACTCAGATTCTAAACAACCAAGAGCTTATTAGATCGCTCCGACTTGAAATTGCATTTGAGTCATTAAGATTATTAGTTCCTGCCATACCAAGAGAAAAGGTACTAGCGGAAGCCGTGCTAGGAAAAATCCAGAAAAGCTTTGTTGATCAATTAGATGAAGTTTTTTTTAAACGCCTCTCTTTTGAAGACTACCAGAAAATTCAACCCTTTTTAAAAAAACTAGGTACTAAGTAATTAATAAATAAAACGGAGAACTTTATGAAAACACTTTCAATCGCACTAGGACTCATCTTAAACAGCCTAGCCTTTGCGCAAACAACCACAACCACAACCTTTGACCAGCAAATTGACGTCACTAGAGACACTGTAAGAAATTTAATCTCTGACTTAAGAGTCGACAATGTGCCAGACAGCCTCAATGTTTCTGACTACCGGGAATGGGAAGCAGGTTTCTCTTCTGCAGCGGAGGAAAGTCTTTTAACATTTGAAGAAAAAATGGCAAAAGACATTATCCCTGAGGTTCAAAAATTATATGCTCGCTACAATAAAGTTTTATACAGTTCGAATTTAGATGAAAACCAGAAAATCAGCCTTCTTCGAGCACTAGAACTTCAAATTGAATCTGAGGTTCCGGCAATTGAAAAAAAATACAAGGATGCAATTAAGGAGCTCTATTTCTCTCATAATCTTTTAATCATGGATTTTAAAACCTCAGACGTATTCTATGATAAACGGGGCAAAAGAGTCGACAAGCCAGCAAAAAAAGGAACCACCAGTGTTGAATACATCCCTGGGTTTTACAAAAAACTTGATACTGATATTGTCTTTGAAAAAAAAGATAACATCAGACAATTCCGTGCATGTTCTGACGATGTTCTAATCTCATTTATGGCAGCAGATTCTGCAGATTGGTCTATACGTTACGAAGGGGACAGGAATGATGAATCTTCGAAATGGTGTCTAGATTATGAATTTTCAAAATACCAAAAAAATGGCCCTATGTATTTTATGTTCAAAATCTTGCCGTTCGATATTTATTTTCAAAAGCTAATTCCTGGATGTAAATCTCAGAGCTGCGTAATTTTAAAAGCTGCTTACTTGCGTAATTATATTTCGAAGATAAAAAAGCATCTTGATAAGACACTATCATTTAGTTTCCCGCAACCTACTTACGCCGCTCGAGCAACTTCCCTTACAGGTTTCGGGCACCTTAACCTAAATTCTTTCAATCTAAATGAAGATACACACAAAAAGGCACTTTCAAGGACTGATCTTTCTGAAGGTGTCAAAAAACTTCCATTCGAATTATAAAAGGAAATATCATGAAACAATTAATTATCTTGCCTCTACTAGCACTAGTTCCCTCTCTCTATGCAAAAGGGTTTGAATGTAAAGCTTTATGTGTTGTTCTAGATTCTCAAGCGTCTACACTTTACTACCTAGACAGTATTGATATCGTTGCAGGCACGACAAAAACAGAGACTCACAAGCTATTAAAAAAGAAATGTCAAAAGGTTGCTAGAAGTCGCGGATTCCAATCGGGATCAATGACAGTTGATCGATTAGACTTCAACTCCAGAAGGGTTGACGAGCGGGAAAGTTCCGTCTCAAACTCTTACTCATCTTACGGAAGCATTAGTATAAGTAATTACCATGTCGAAGTTAGCAGAGGAGTTTCTATCCATTCAGGCTCATGGCAGCGCAATTTCAGTGATAGGTCACTCGACATACACATAAGCCCTACCTCTCCAAATGTTGCCTGTCGCGAAAATGACAATGTTTCTGATGGAGACATCCCTTATATTGGGGAATTCGAAATATACTAATTCTCAACCCAAATAAATGAATGATGAATGCTAGAAGAATTTATGAAAAGCTTTTTAGGAAATATTAAAACGTTAACAACAAACAAATACTCGTGTGAATATTTAACAAATGGAGCCCTCATGATTAAAAAACTCTTGCTACACTTTTACTGTCGACCATCCTACTAAACTCGGCTTTCGCCTCTTCTCATGACGGACTCAGGCTTGTGACCGATGAACTCTACTTTGCCCTAACCGTTGACTGGGATCAAAAAGACGAGGAGTTTAAAAATTCTCAAATTGAAAAATTCCAAAAGAGAATTCAAGACATGGCCGTAGCGGTAAATTTAAATATCGCTGCGGCTATTTTTTGCCCAAAGAGATAATTTCGTCCGATCAATTTTTATATTATGCCTAACATCAACGGGAAACCCCTCATGCAAGAAAAAATCTTTAATCATAGATGTATATTTGTTTGATGCCGCTAAATTCAGAAGATCCTGCCTGAATTTTTCACTCATATGAGTTTTCTTATCACTCCGCTCAATTGCTATAGCAGGTTGCCCACTTACTTCAATCAAGGCGCTACGTTTGACATCAGGATGTTGGTTAAATATAGCTTCAACTCTGATAGGATAGTGGGTGATACCTTGAGATTGTACCCGGTGATTTTTCCTTCCAAGAAACCACAGGCGATTTTCTTGATCTAAGTAACCAACATCCCCCACCCGGTGCCAAAGTTTTCCATTCTCAATAATTTTGGCCTTACTAGTCTCTTCATCCATTTCAAAATAGGCCGGCGTCACTTGCCTACCACTCACTACTATTTCGCCGATTTCTTCTATTTTTAATTCAGATAACGAGAGCTCTGGAATATCCGTAGCTTTAATGATTTTGATTTCAATCCCGGGAACACTTTTACCGATGCAAGTGCCGGCCCCGTTTTTTGTTTTATCTGAAAGACCGTCTAAGACTTCACTTCCGGAAATGAGGGAAATCGGCAAACTCTCAGTAGCTCCATAAGGAGTATAAGTGTCGCCATTAAGTAGTATCTTTTTAAACATCTCGTGAATCTCGGCCCTCACGGGAGCTCCAAACATCACCACTTGCTTAACTGTAGGAAGCTGAATATTTTTTTGAATACAGTATTCCCCTACTTTCTCCCAAATAGCGGGAGAGCCCGCTACGAAAGTAATGTCATTATCAATAATATTTCGGATAAGTTTTTGAGGATCACATTTGGCAGGCTTGGTCGGATCCATATCCGGAACAATAGAGGTCATCCCCATAGCGAGGGTAAAGAGTGCAAACAAAGGAAAGCCTGGAAGATCTTTGTGAGATTCATTTAATCCAAACATGGCTTGCAGCGCCTCTGTCTGAGCATTCAAAATTCCATGAGTATAGATGACTCCTTTAGGAATTCCTGTGCCACCAGAAGTAAAAAGAATGGCCGAGGGATCTGACTCTTTCGCTGGATAAATAGGAAAGGTTTTTTCTTCTCTTTCAAGATCCTGATAAATGTAATGAGTAGATCCACTTACGCGGTCCAGAGAGACTTTAATTTTTATATTTTTAAATGGTCCAGGTCTCAAGCGGCGGATCCAGTGAACCAGGCCAATGGATACCATGGCCTCAGGCCTTACTTGAGAGATACTTCTCAGAAGATTTTTAATCCCCATACCCGGATCAATCAAAACAGGAATCGCCCCCATCTTAAACAAGGCAAAAGTAATGATCGAAAAATCCAGGCAAGGCTTAACAAATAAAAGAGTCCGCATCCCAGGTTTGATTCCAAGCTTAACTAGCTTATGAGCAAACTGGTTAGAGCGCTCTTCGAATTCACGGAAAGTATAGGATGGGTATTTATAGGTCCCATCTGATTGGGCCTCTGAGAAGACCACTGACTTTTTATCAGGAATTCTTTTCGCCGTTTCAGCAATTCGGTGGGCGATGTTCATTATTTAATAAAGTCCCAAATTTTTAGACTCACCTCATCCACAGCATCCTCAAGGACATAGTGGCCGGCCTTTGCAAACCAGTGAGCATCAGCATCGGGATAGATCTCAACCCATTTCTCAAAAAAATGATGGTTAAAACAAAAATCCTTCCCACCCCATAGAATAAGTTTGGGATGCTTGAGACTTCTGAGCTTACTTTCGATTTCGCTTAAGGTTTTATAGGTTGGATGATCTTTCTCCATCGGTATATCCTGCACAAAGCGCGCAACAGCGACTCTGTTATCCCACGAATCATAGGGAAGGAGGTAGCCTTGTTTAATCGCTTTAGAAAGAGGACGAGTAGTGGTCATAAAAGTTGCGGGCCAGGCAAAAAGATTTAGTTTGCGTGTAAGCCATTCACCAAACTTTCCTTGTCTCAAAAGATTAATCCTTTGAGGAATATGTTGGCTTGGATAGGCAGCAGTATTGAGGATAACGATTTTATCAAACAGATCAGGATAGCGGGTCACAAGACCAAAACCAATGGCCCCACCCCAGTCATGAACTATCAAGATGATATTTTTAAGATCTAAAAAACGAATGAGTTTATAAGCATTCTCGATATGCTGCTCAAGCGTGTACTCATATTCCTGAGGTTTATCAGAAAGTCCACATCCCATATGATCAGGCACCACTGTGCGGTAGCGGGATTTAAAAGTCTGAATCAGGTTTCTATAATAGAATGACCAGGTTGGGTTTCCATGAAGCATAAGAATAGGCTGACCCAATCCTTCATCAACATAGTGAAGATTGTTCTGACCCAATTGAAGAAATTGCGACCGGAAAGGATAGACATACTCCAGCCCTAGTTCTTTAATTTTTGCTTTGATGTCACTCATGAGTTCCATTCCAATCCCAACATAGTGCTGGTGAGCCCACTTCCAATTCCCAGAAGAGCGACTTTATCATTTGGTTTTAAAAATTGTGCTTCAGCGGCCTTGATCAAGGTCAAAGGCACAGCGGCCGATCCTGTGTTGCCGAAAAATTCAAAGGTTTGAAAATCACGATCTAGTGGAAGCCCTAATTCATTGAGCATGGCCATTCTGTGGGCAACACCAACCTGATGAGGAATTATCTTATCCACATCAGAATTCTGCCAACCCAAGACATCACGGCACTTTTTCCAGTTCTCCTGGGAAAGCTTCACTCCAGCAATTAATAGAGCTTCTGAATCTGTCTCCATCATGAGCCCTTGAGTTGATCCGTCTCCCTGACAAAGTTCCACAGAGGAAGAATCTGTAAGAGTTGAGCCGCCTAATACTTTTGGGGCATTGGGTGCTAAGGAATCGTGAGTTAGCAAGAAGGCCACACCAGCTGAACCAATTGTCAGTGAGGCAATGAAAGGCTTTATTTTTTTTCGATCCATTGAGGGATCATTTTTTAAATAATTGATAGTTTCTTCTAAGAGCGGACCTGAGTTCTCACCTGAAACAATCAGGGCGGTTTTAATGGCACCACTTTCAATCATCTGCCCGGCCATGAGCATACTTGAAAGTACACCTAAGCAGGCATTGGATAGATCAGAGATCATGCAATGAGGTGAGAGTTTAAGATTGAAGTGGACTTTTGCGGCCGTGGCCGGTTCCAGAAAATCTCGACAAACAGAAGCGTGAATGAGGAGATCAATTTTTTCACGTGGAAAATTTTTGAGAACTTTCTGGGCAGCTTCTGAAGCAATTGAGCTTGGTGATGTGCCCTTAGGCCAAAAACCCCGGCGTTTGATACCCGTTTGAAGCTCTAAGCGACCCTCAGGGAGTTTAGCGCGTGTATAGAGCACTTGAAGTTCTGATTCAATCTGATCCGAGGTTAGAAACTGAGTTGGGTCAACTGAGGCCCATGAATGAAGTCTGAGGTGATTAAATTTCATGAGTCACTCGCCATCAAACCGTGAAGATTTGCCAGGGAGATTCCTGACAGGATCGATCCTACAATGCCTAAGAAGCCCTGATCAGTTCCAATGATAAAAAGCCCGGGAACTTTTGTTGAGCCATCTCGGGTTTTATCAATAGAGCCATAAACCGTGCCATTTAAATGCCAGGTATAGCGCTCGATGGTCATAGGAGAAAAGATATCTGTGAAAAGAAGTTTGCCATCAAATTGCGGGACCAGCTTTTTAACCAGTCCAAGCGCACTGGCCTTCACTTCATCTTTTTTCGCATCATAGCCACTGCGGTCTAGCTCTCTCCATTGAGAGTAGTTGGCCATGTAGGTCACTCGAACCGTGCCCTCACCGGAAGTGTTATGGGCCTCGTAGTTATCCGGAAAACAAACCACAGCTGATTTATCATCAAAATAGTTCGTGGCAGGACGGTAAGCATATTTCAAAGCATTGTTGTAGAACACGATAGTTGAATCGTTTTGAGTGGTCGGGATTTTTTTATCAAACACAAAGATGCTTTCTAAAAAAGTCATCGCTCCAACTCTGGGTGCAGAAATAGTTTCAAGAGCAGGTGTGATGCGAACTGTTTCAGGGTAACCAATGCTTGAAAGGATCACTGGAGCAAAGAGCTCTTCTCCCCCAACATCTACACCAATGGCCTTTCCATCACGAGTTAAAATGGAATTTACCGGCGCTTTGAAACGAATTTCTCCACCAGCATCTTCAAGCTTTTTCATCAACAGCGATATGATGGTTCTAACTCCACCTTCTGGCCTGGAGAAGCCCTCAAAGTAAAGCGACTTGAACATAATTACAAACTGAGCAAAGTCCATATCGTCTTCCCAGGCAGATCCATAGATCAGCAAAGGACATAGAAGCATCTCAGTTAATAGCTCATCTTTGATTAAATCTTTAAGCACCTGACGAGAAGATTGATAACCAATACTCAAATCCAGTTCATTAAAATTTTGAACCTTCAAAACCAAAGCATTAAATGAATCAATCTCTGTGGGGAATTTTTCGTACACTTCATTTAAGAGAAGTTCAAAGTCATTTGAAAATTTGAGTTCCATTCCAGGAAAAGAAATTTTCGAATAAGTTTGTGGGCAGAGTTTGAAATCGTCGTATGAGAGTCTGAGTTGTTTTAACAGTTTTGAGAACGGCTTCCCCTTCTCGCCTTTTTTAATGAAGTTTGTGAGCGCGTGAAGGCCCACATCAAATTGACGAATTCCACCGGCATCAAAATTTCGCCGCTGATAATAAGAGTTAAGCCCACCGGGGATGGAGTGCTTTTCTAAAATGACGACCTTCTTGTCAAACATGGCCAGCCGGATGCCGGCAGCAAGCCCCGACATCCCGGCACCGATGACAATGGCATCATAGCTCATAAGATTTAAGCGAATTTAGGAGAGAGGTAGCTTACACAAGATTCAAGAGTCGCAAGCTTTGGATAATCTTCTTGTGGAACTTCAACTTTATGACGTTTACGAAGCTCCATAACAATATCTAAAAAGTCCATTGAATCTAAGTCAAGTTGCTCACGAAGAGATTTTGAGTCATCAATTGACGTGACATCCTCATCCGGAGCGATGTCAGCGATAATATCTAAAACGATTTGGCGTACATTGTTTGCAGTCATGGGGTTCTCCTAACTATATTTCTTAACGATTAAAGCTGAGTTGATTCCTAACATCCCAAATGAGTTATTAAGAATATAATTTACGTTTCCAATGAGCTTGGGCTCATTAATCACAAGATTTTTAACAACACACTCCGGATCAAGCTCTGTGACATTCATGCCTGGATGAACGACCCCATCAGTAAAGCTTGGGATGTTTCCTGCCAGCTCCAGTGCACCAGCGGCACCCATACAATGACCAATATGACCTTTAGTGAAGTTCACATAGGTCTTGCTTGATTCAGCAAAGGCCACTCTTACGGCCTGAGTTTCATTTACATCCCCGGTACCGGTTCCTGTAGCATGCATATTTAAAATATCAATATCACTTACCGTGATGCCGGCCCTCTTAATTGCCTTATGCATACACTCAACCTGTCTTTCAGAATTTGGATTCACAAAATCTGAGGCATCAGAATTAATCGCATACCCAACAATCTCGCAGTAGATTTTAGCATTCCGTTTTTTGGCATCTGAGAGACGCTCAAGAACATAAACGGCCCCACCTTCAGAGATGGCTATACCGTTACGGTTTTTATCCAAAGGTCGTGAGGCAAGTGTAGGATCATCGTGATGAGCAAGTGCTCCTTGGGCAGCAAAGGCAGCAAAGATTCCAAAAGTCTGCGAAGACTCAGAGATGCCACCGGCCAGAGCAAGATCCACTTCTCCCAGGAGAAGCTGCTGAACACCCTGAATAATTCCCACATTTCCACCGGCACAGGCAGAGCCTAATGTGTAGTGAGGGCCTGTGATATTTAAATTTAGAGTCACTTCACCAGCAGGAGAGTTAGAAACAGTCCTTGGATTGTGATGGGGAGACCAAAGTTTCCAGTCCAGATTATTTTGATGCATCTGAAAAATTTCTTCTTCAGTCTCGACGTTTCCATGCTCAGTGATACCCAGGTAAACACCCACCATTGATTTGTCGACGGCTTCGAAATTAATTCCTGAATCTTTGAGGGCTTCATTAGCACAGTAAATGGAAATGCTTCCAGCGCGAGTTCCACGACGACGAAGTTTTTTTGATTGATATTTAAATTCATCAAAGTTGCAGAATCCTGCGGCCTGTTTTCCCATATAACGGATCTCAGCATGCTGAATGCCGGATTTGCACGCCAGCAAATTCTGACGAAATTCTTCCAGATTATTGCCGTTGGGGGCAGTTAATCCAATACCTGTCATCACAATACGTTGTGTGTCATCCATCGAATATCCCTAGGATTAGCGGGTAAAATTGAGATGAAAAATTAACTCAGGATTCTTTATTTGTATAGTGAACAATTAGGCCAGGAGGCAACGATTTCGTCTTGCCCAAGACGGCCCTTTAAAGCATAGTTAAATCCACTAAAAATAAATTCAATGTAAGGAGCCTTATATATGGAAAGCCTCATCGTTATTTCGAAAGTTAAAAAATACATCAAAGAGAAAGGTGACTTTAATACCTCTGCGGGATTCTTCGAACCTCTTAATCAAGACATCATAAAAGCTTGTCGCGATGCTATGAATCATGCCCAAAAGTTAGGCCGTAAAACGGTCATGGGGAAGGATTTTAACCTCTATATCGAAAATCCTGAGATTGGCGAAGCTTTAGTTGTTGCGTCAAAAGTAAAGAAAATGATCAAAGAGGAAGGTGGGCTTTCAACTTCTGCTCAGGCCATTGATCAACTCACAATTCGTATCCAGAAGATTTGTGATCAAGCGATCGCCAATGCAACTTCGGACAAAAGAAAAACTGTTATGGACCGTGATTTTTCTGCTCCGACAGTAATGGGCTAATTCAGATTTTTATTTTTTGATCTTATAAAAAAGCCTGCTTAAAGCAGGCTTTTTTTTAGTCTTTTGGTGGCGGTGGAACTACCGGAAGTATCGGTGGAACAACTCTGGCCGCAGAAAGTTGATTTTCAAAATACCGCGAAAGCCTCACGAATGGCAGTCCGATTAAAAAATAAACACACGCCGTAAGAATCCCAAGTCCCAAATAGTCAAAATAAGTCGAGGCCAGCTGACCATAAATTGTGGTGAGCTCCACCATACTTATAACAGAGACCAGAGATGAATCTTTCAAAAGAGCGATAAAGTCATTTGTCACAGGGGGAATTACAACCCGGATTGCTTGCGGCAGGATGACATGACGGAGCGACTGATACCAATTCATTCCAAGTGCCTGAGCGGCATCCATTTGTGTTTTAGGAATTGAGAGAATTCCCGCACGGTAGTTTTCGGCTTCACAGGCGCCGTAGTTTAAACCTAATCCCAGAACGGCCGCCACAAACGGATCAAGATTGACCCCCACATGAGGAAGTCCATAGAAAATAAGATAAAGTTGAATTAATAAAGGAGTTCCACGGAAAACTTCTACGTATGTCACAGCACACCATCTGACAGGTGAGGGCCCATAGAGACGGGCCAGCGCTGTTCCCAGACCCAGCAAAATCGCCAAAATCATCGAGATGATTGAGAGCTCAAGGGTCATGAGAGCACCCTTGGCCAGGGCCGGAATAAAAGTCAGATAATTTTTTAGTTTCTCTTTTAGGGTTCTTTTTCCCCAGGCCGTCTCAAGATATTTTTCGTAGGCAACAGGTTTGGTTTTAGGTTGAGGATCGAGACCCCACGCCTTGGCCGTCATACCGTTCCAGAGATTCCAGCGTTCAAGAATATTTTGAATGGTCCCGTTTTTAATCAGCTTATCCAGGGCCCGTTTTATTTTTGCATCAAACTCAGGATTACCAAAACGAGTCACGACTCCATATTCTAAGTAGCCAATGGGCTCGCCCACGAGCTTTAAATCCACATTAGGTTTAGCATAATAAAGAGCGATGGGTTCATCTAAAAGCACAGCATCGATTCTACCTAAAGCAAGGTCGCCATAGCAGTGGACCTCTTCATCGTAGCCGATGGTGGTAATGGGAAATGTTTGTTGATTTAAAATTCTCTGAGCAAGGGAGGCATCCAGTGTACCTACTCTCCTTCCTTTTAGATCATGAAGAGACGATATATCATTGGTGGATTTTCTCACGGCCAGTGATTCAGAGGTGTAATAATAAGGCTGACTAAAGTGAACTACCTGGGCCCGGTCGGAAGTAATCTCTACACCATTGATCACAACATCGTAATCACCGCGGATCAGGCCTTCGATGAGTCCGTCCCAACTGTTTTGAACAAACTCAACTTCCATACCCAATTCCTGGGCCAGCTCTTCCACAATTTCAGCTTCAAAACCAATGACTTTATCAGGGTCATCTGGAGAGGTGTAAGAGAAGGGAGCACCACTTTCAATGTCTGCACCCCAACGGAGTTTAGGTTTATTTTTTGCAAAGGCGCCATCAATTAAAAAGAGGCAGCTTAATAGAAGAAAAAATTTAATCATTGAAAGTGTCTCAAAAAGTTTTTAGTCCGCTCATCTTTTGGATTCCCAAAAATTTGCTCAGGTGGACCCATCTCTACGATGCGTCCCTGTTCAAGAAAGACAATTTTATCTGCTACGTCCCGGGCAAATCGCATTTCGTGAGTTACCACAATTTGTGTCATGCCTTCCTGATCAAGCTGCTTCATCACACGCAAAACTTCCTGAACCAAAGCTGGATCAAGTGAACTTGTGGGCTCATCATAAAGTAGGATTTTAGGTGACATCGCTAAGGCCCGGGCGATGGCCGCACGCTGCTGCTGCCCACCAGATAATTGATCCGGAAAATGATGGGCCCGGTCCCCGAGACCAACCTTTGAAAGAAGTTCTTTGGCGTGAAGTTCGGCCGCCTCTTTGGGAATTTTTCCCACAACTTGAGGGGCCTTCATAAGATTTTGAAGAATAGTTAGGTGAGGAAAGAGATTAAAGCTCTGAAAGACCATCCCTACTTTCTGTCTAACAGCGAGAGATCGTTTATTAAACTCTTTTTGACCGATCTCAGAAGGGCTTGCTAAATGAGTGTCGTAAATCTGGGCCTTACCACTATCGATGGTTTCAAGCCCATTCATACAGCGAAGAAAAGTAGATTTACCACAACCGGAAGGGCCAATAAGGGCAATGAGATCCCCTTCATTCACATCCAAGGACACCCCATCTAAGATCGTGCGCCCATGGAAGGTTTTTTTGAGGTCTTCAATTTGAACAATCACGAAACTCCTATTTAATCATGTAGGCCACGGCAACACCAATAAAATTGGCCACAGCGATTCCCACTAATCCAGTAGTGACTCCAGAAACTAAGATCGATTTATTTTTTAAAACGGAACTCATGGGTGCCACAAAGGCCGGACCAAAAATTCCTGCCATAGAGGTGATGATGGCCGTATCCCTGTCGATTTTCAAAAAGTAGCAACAAATAAAATGCAAACTGATACTGCCAAACATAATCAGACCACAGAAAAGTATATACCACGAACTTCCATTAACTAGCTGAGATACATTGGCCAGGGAGCCCACGGCGACACAAAAAACCATGAGGAAATACTGTCCCCATTCCTGAGATCCTTCAAAGTGGCGGATTTTTTTATTAAAAGAAAACAAAAGGGCAATCCCTGTCAGGGCCAGAATGATTATTCCAGGAACCTCTTCTCCCGTGAGAAGCTTTGAGAGAAGAACAGAAATCCCCACCACAAATCCAGAGAGAAAAAGAAGAAACACTGAATGAAAAAATCTCTGCTTGAGTCCGAGTTTATTCCAGTTAAGAAGATCCATCTCCCCTTCATCTATTCCAGTGTGATCAAAGGCCGGCAAAAGACGGGTGAGAATTTTGACTCCGACACTCATTACAAAAAGAAGGTAGAGCCCACCCCAAATGAGGTCAACAGCATTTAACATCACAAAAACTTCATCCCGGACATCCAGGATTTTACCTATGGCCGTGAGATTTGCCGTTCCTCCAACATAAACTCCGGCCAGCATCCCGGCCATTTTCCAGACTTCCGGATCATGGGATTTAAATAAGACACCCACACCGTAGCTAACCACCATGACACAAATAATAAGAACGACAAAAGAGATGATGGTGGTTTTTGCTAATTTGATCCAGCCCAAAAGATCTACCGATAAAAGTAAGAGCGGAAGTGCTAACAGAACGCTCACCTCAGACATGGTGCGGGCAAGTTGACTATCCCAGATTCCACCCATCAGGTTTCCAATCAGAATCCCTAGAGCATAACAACAGACTATCGGGCTCAACCATTGAATCGGCTTCACGCGCTTTTCTAGTTTAAGCACTACAAGTGGCAGTATAAAGGTGAGGCCCAAGAGAGCTAGCTGTAACATCATCAAAAAATCCTTTCATTCATCAAATCGCGCCAACCATAGTCTGTAAAGTTTTTTCCCTTTGCGGTAAAGCTCCTCTCCGGGGAGAATAGGAGCATGAAAAAAATGATCCTACTGGGCCTTCTTCTGGCCGCTGCAGCTCACGCCGAAACCAATCGCCTGACGCTCTACTTTATCCCGTCGCCAAAAGGAATGGACTGGTCAACACCCGCCAATCTCGCCTGGTCAGCTCTAAAAAACCGCATCAGTTTTGAGTCCCGATTTATGGGACACGTGTTTGTGGAAATGGAGTGTGGAGAAAAAACTGAACTCACCGGGATGGTAGGAAAAAACTTTGACTACCTCAACCAGCTTCTTATTGGTGGGCGAGGTCTCGGAATTCTCTACCATAGTTTTGATGGAGCTCTTGAAGAAAAAGAGGCCGTTGCCAAAGAGATTAAAGAGCTCTCTGAAAAAGGAGAGCGACTGAATTTTGTCCGCTACAAACTTAACTCCGCCCAGTGCGCTCGAGGCATATCCTACCTCAAAGAGTACCGTGAAAAAAATGTTGGCCGCTACTATGGTCTGGCCAATCGCCCTCTCTACGCCGAAGGGGCCGGATGCTCGGCCTTCGGAGCAAGTTTTCCTGAGGTTGTAGGTGCAATGGATGCGGCCACTCAGGAGGCCTGGACAATGAGTGTAAACATCCCACTGTCCTTTGCAGGACCTCCGCTTCGGGATGAAAGTGTGAATCTTCTGAAACTTATGATGAATGCTCAGAGCTGGGCAAAACCAAATGAGGCCCACCAAAAGCTAACTTTTTGGTCCCCGGATTTAATGTTTGACTGGGTTA
>DLGL01000007.1:0-15152 GCA_002482685.1 Bacteriovoracaceae bacterium UBA7695
CAACGACGACGACAACTGATGCTGAAGTCAGTAATGAAGATCCAGGCCCCACTCTCCCTCTGGTAAAAGAAATACAAAATAGAGAAGAATCGCGGATTCATATGGGTCTCAATTTAGGGATCAATAACCCTGAGGGCACCCGCGGGGCCACTCCGGAATTAGGTATAGATGTGGGTTTTCAGCCTCTCATTCCTTTTGGTCTGGGTGTAGAGCTAAGTACGTCTAAGTTTAGTGGGAGTGACGATGAGATGCATAAACGAACAACTCTCTTAATGAGAGGAACCTATAATTTCGGAGGGGCCACTCCGCTCATCCGTTACAGTTATTTTGGTCTGGCCACGGGTGCGGTGTTTTTGAATGACGGCACCGAGATGGGTGTCGCCCCGGTGGTTGGGTTTGATGTACCTCTGACTGAAGATCGTTCTTGCTCACTAGGATTTATTGCTAAATATCTCTTCGTGACTTCAAAGGATCCTGATTCACTCATTACTTCGGCAGCACTTAAATACTGGTTCTAAATTAAACTTCGAAAGAAGCAGAATTTTATTCTGCTTCTTTCTGTTGATTGAAAGGAATATTGTAAATTTTTTTAATGAACCTGTTCTTCGTAATAAAAGCAATCCAGTCTTCAATAATGGCATAGGCCGGTGGAATAAAAATCAAAGTTAAGATCGTCCCCGAGGTCAGACCCCAGGCCATGGCAAGAGTAATAGGAATAAGCATCTGATCCTGACCACCGATACCATAGGCAGTTGGAAACAATCCTAAGATAGTTGAGAAGGCCGTGGCCACAACTGCAAGAAGTCTTTGAGAAGACGCTTTTACCAATGCATCCTCAAGCTTCATTCCGTCTTTTCTGGCAATTTCAATAAACTCAATTAAAACAATCCCTGAGTTCACAATAATTCCTGTGAGACCGATAATTCCAATCAGCGCCATGAAAGAGACTGGTTTCCCATGAAGGAAAAAGGCCACAGAAAAGCCGATGAGTCCTAAAGGTATAGTCATCATGATGATAAAGGGTCTCAGAAACGAGTGGAACATAAAAACAAGGAGAGCAAAAATTCCGATCATCGCGAGAACAAGGGCATCAAACAAGGACTGCATACTTTCCTGAGTACTCTCTTCGACCCCTCCAAGAACAACTGAAACCTCGGGATATTTTTTCTGATTTTCATCCCAATGCTTTTTAATAATGTTGTTTACTTCAAAAGAGCTTGTCGTGTTTTCATCAACGCTTCCAGTAATCGTGCGGGCCCGTTTGAAATCATAACGTTTAATCTGGGGCGAGCCTTCTCTGGACTCAAATTTAGCGATAATTCCCAAAGGGATAAGATTTCCATCGCGGTCCATAATTTTAATATTGGCCAGATCTTCAGGTGTTGTCCGGTAGTTATCAAGGAACTTAACGTTGAGGTTCACTTCTTTATTTTTTAAAGTCACATCTGAGATAAAAATTCCACCTAGGGCCGTTCTTATCGTTGTTCCTACATCTGAGACACTTACGCCCCTCTGGTCAGCACCCTGATAATCAAGTTTTACTAGAATTTCATTGGCGTCAATAACATCATCGACTTTGAGGTCAATGACACCTTTTTGTTTTTCAATCAGAGACTTCATATCTTGCAGGGCCAGATCAAGACTCTTGTCATCCGATGAGCGAAACGTGGCAGTAATGGGAGAGCCCACGGGAGGGCCATTGATTTGTTCTTCGAAAGTAACCGTCCCATATTTTTTTGTATCGATCTTCCTGAGTTTATCCAAAAAGTCGGTATGCTTTACATTAAATTTAGCTTCATCCGTGGCATAGATAATAATCAGACCTTGAGAGTCCCCATCTCCACCTTTTGGATCATCGGGAAAGGGTTTAGATGAGCCGGCCCGTCCGGTAACTTCCCTGGTCCATCCGGGTGTGGCCTTCATAATCTCTTTTGAGAGTTCGGCAGCATTCTGGGCCGTGACTTCAATGGGAGTTCCCCTTGGAGATTCAATTCGTGCCAGATAGATTTCAGTTTGCTCGGAGGGAAAGAGGATGAATTTATTTCCAAAGGCCATCAGAAGTAATGAAGAGAGGATGAGGGCACAGCACGCACCCACTGTGATGTAGCGGTGGTAAACAACCCAAGTCATGACTTTTTCAAACTTTGCCCTCCAGGTATCAAACCAGTGCACTTTCCCATCATCTGTATTTTTCTTTACGTTCTTACCGACGAAAATAAGTCGGATAGGGAGAAGAAAGAAGGACTCAAACAAAGAAACCACCAGAGCAATAGTCACAACGATGGGAATGGGGCGGATGAATTCACCCATGATTCCTTTCGTCACCAGCATAGGAAGAAAGGAGGCAATCGTTGTGAGCACTGTAGCAGTTATAGGGGCCCAGAGATCCATCACGGACTGTTTAACCGCAGGGATAATTTCCGCACCTGCACGTCGGAGGTTAATAAAGTTATCTGAAATAACAATTGAGTTATCAACCAGATTTCCCATCGCAATAATGAAGGCGAGAATAGACATGGAATCAAGGTTCAAACCAAAAAGTGGCATGAGTCCAAAACAGGCCATGATTCCTACGGGTAGAGACAATGAAGTCATGATCCCGATCTTTCCGGGCATGAAAAGCATGAGAAAGGCCACAAGAAGAATAAGTCCTGACCAGGCGTTGTTTGATAGAGTAGAGAGCTTGGTCTCAACCATAATGCCTTCATCGTAGAAAATATTAAATTCCGCCTGACCCTTCCAGGTTTTGCGGTATTTTTTTAAAATCTCTCTTACGTCAGCAGCGAGCTTCAAGGTATCTGCGGCCCCTTTCTTATTCACGGTTAATAAGACGGCTTCCTTCCCGTTGTGACTGGCCAGAGTCCTCGGGTCTTCCGCCCCATCTGCTATCCTGGCAATGCTTCCAAGTTTAACTACCTGGCCATTAAAATTTGAGCGCACCACAAGCTCTTTTAAATCGTTGGCGTCTTTTACTTTGGCCTCAAGTTTAACTAAGTCTCTTTGATCGCCTTTCTCCATATCTCCACCTGGGACAGAGATATTTCTACTCGCCAGTTTGGCCAGCACTTCAGTGACCCCAATGTGCATGGAGTCCATTTTTTTTACATCGAGCTCAATTGTGAACTCTCTTTCCCGAAATCCTGTGGGGCGGACTTCTTTTACATTGTCGAGGTCTTCGATTTCGTCTTTTAATAAATCAGCAATCCGGTCTCTAAGTCGGTCATTGCCGTCGGCCACAACAGCAATCTCAATAGCGGGAAACTCATCGGATTTAAGTTCAATAAATAACGGCTGCTGCTCCAGATCCGGCGGAAGTTTTGAAACCCTCTGGACGGCTTTTTGTAAATCATCCATGACCTCAACCTCATCAACATTATCCATGTCGATTCTGACCATGATCATTGATAGACCAGTCTGAGATGTAGACTTAACATCTTTAAGCCCACTCACTGTTCTGATTTCATCTTCAATAGGTTTTGTGATTAAGGCTTCCATATCTTCTGGTGAAGCCCCTTTGTATTGGGTCGTAATGACGGCCGTCGCAAAGTCCACCTGAGGCCAGGCCTCAGAATTCATCCTGCCAAGTCCCTGAACTCCAAAGATCACTAAAAACAGAGTGACCACTATAGTGAGTTTATAGTTACGGATAAAAAAATCGACAAAAAATTTCATGTTAGATCCTGTTAAAGCCGCAAGGGGTATCAGTGAAAACCATTAAGTAATCAAAAAGAATATTCACGGCCTGAAGTTGGGCATCGATAGTGGTGAGCTCTGAAGTTAAAAGAGCATCCTGATCCAGGATGAGATCGTTTACGGAAATCCGGGCCTGAGCGTATTTTTGGCGGATAACCTTAAGCCGTTTCTCAAGAGCGGCAGTACCCACTCTTTGGGTAGCGATGACCTCATTAATTAATCCCATGGATCTGGCAAGCTGAGTATGTGTACTTACCACCATGGCGTGGGTCTGATCCATTTGTGACTTTAGTAGTTTTTCATCATAGAGCGTTTTAGTTTTCTGAGTGGTCTCTTTAGCATCTCCTAGAGGAATCACCAGGCTCAGACCGGTTTCAAAACCCGTGCGGTTGTTATTATCCATATCATCAAATGAGCCGCCATAACTTCCCTGATAGCTGTTGGGACCGGTAGAGTCACTTCCAATCCCGGTAGATTTCACTGTGCCGAATAGTTTCACATCGACATCGGAGTAGCGGTCGTTAATTTTTTTCTGGTTCCCTTTAACTTCTCTTAAAAGAGTCAGCACCTCATCATACTTAGTGAAGTTAAAAGGAATAGTGGCTTCGCGGGTAATGACCTGGGAGCACTCAAGGACCATACCGATGGTTTTATCCATATCATAGGGGGCGAGTTCAAGCTGATCAGAGCCCAGATCCGGTAGGAGGGTTTTGAGCTGCTTTAAATAATTTTCTCTTTGGTAGCCGAGGAATATGACTTGTCCTGTGCGGGAGGCGACCTGGGCTTCATAGCGGGCCACTTCACCAGCATCACCGATAGAATTTTTGAGGCGCTTTTGAGCATCACTTACTTGAGAGTTGGCGGTGATTTTTAGTCTCTCAGCAATTTTAATCTGCTCATTGACCGCCACTAAAGACCAGTAAATTCTTCTGAGGGCTATTTCAAAGGCCCGTGTCTTGATTTCTTTTTCAAGAGTGGCCCTTTTTGTATCCAGTTCGGCGTTGATTCTTTGGGCCTCTGAAACCCGGCCGAATAAGTCACGCCATAGATCCATCTGAAGGGTAAAACTTAAGACTGTGGTTGTGACATTGTTATATTGGCCTGAAACTGCTGAGGAAGCTGAGCGCTGATCAGTTGTGGCCATGAGTTGAGTATCAAATCCACCGGTGAATTTTTTTCGGATTCCTACTTGGGCTGTTTTGATTGGGGAAAACACCGGTAGGAATTCAATAATGGGTCTTTCCTGAGTTTCGGCATAACTTCCACTTCCAAAAAGTTCTGGTGCATATTTCTCATCAAGGATGTTTCTTTGAAACTGACTTGAGAGGAGAGTTGTTTGAATTTCATCCAACCCGGGAGCGTTTACCTTTGACCAGGATATCAAATCAGTTTCGTTAAACTGCCTGACCGCCCCCATAGAGGAGAAGCTCAAAGTGATGAGTAAGCAAAAAGATAAATTTTTCATGGTATCAGTTATAGAGTACGCGTATCAAAACCTAAATATGAAAGTTTTTAGATGTGAAGTGTCAATGGATGCTTGTACTTAGAAGTCTTTCGTCACAGATAATCTAAACAAAGCCTCAACAATCACGGTGAATTTTAGATCAGTGGCAGGTTTTGTGCTAGGTTGCTGATATTCTGGAGGAACTATGAAACACTTGGTCATGATTTTTATTCTCACACTTGCTGCCTGCGCTTCAGCTGATGAGCGTGAGCTCAGAACGGTTTCATCGGTAGATGTTAACCGCTATATCGGGAAATGGTATGCCATCGCCGCTCTCCCACAGTTCTTCACAAAAAGTTGCAAGGCGCAGATTGCTGAGTACGAGATTATTAATGAGCAAACAGTAAGTGTTCTCAATACGTGTTTAAAAAAGAAAGGCAAGAGCACCATTAAAGGCCAAGCCGTTGTGACTAATGCTGCAACCAATGCAGAGCTTGAGGTCACTTTTAATAATTTTTGGACCCGACTTTTCCGAGTCAAAGGGGACTACAATATTATTAAGCTCGATGCTGATTATAAATATGTGACTGTTGCAAGCCGTGACCGTAAATCTTTATGGATTATGGCCAGAGAGCCTTTTATGCCTGAATCGGTTTATGATACCCACATAAAAGGGGCGAAAGAGCAGGGATTTAAGGTTGAAAAGTTAGTGAAGTCGAAGTTTTAGTTTACTGCAGCAAATAAGACACTTGCTCCTGAGAAATTCTCTGGTTAAGGTTAAATATCTAATCTGATTAAGGGGTTCTTAGTGAAACAAGTGTCACTCTTTTTTTTATTTTTGCTTTTAACTATAAGCTGGGTCTTTGCAAGTTCTGCCTCACAGGCCCCTGCCAATTTTAGGTATAAAAAATCCCTGGCCGTCTTTGTAGATTTTAAGAAAGCGGATTATACAATTACCTTCAACTACCAGACTAAAAAAGTTGAAGTGGAAACTTCAATAATATTCTATCAGCCCGCAACTGGCCTTCCTATTTTTGATCTTGTCTCCACTCCTACTAATGTAAGTGTCAACGGTATTGCCACAAGAGTAAATGAGATCTCTGATCCTGATAAAGTGACTAAACTTCGAATCGTTGAGAAAAAGCTGACAGTGGGAACATATACCCTCAAGATGAAAAATTTTGTTGATTCAAATGTTGTCTTCAATCATCTCGGGGTTGCTTCAGGCTTTTGGCTGGGAGACCTCTCCGACAGAAATTATCTGGAAAAATACATTCCTTCTAATCTTGAATACGATCAGTTCCCAAAAAAGTTTGTAGTTAATTTTGTAGGCTTCGGCAAACTTGAGCATGTGATTAAGGCCAATGGGGACATAAGAACACTTGGAAATGGTAAGTACGAGATTCATTTTCCGGGCTACTACACTAGTTCTTCTGTTTTCTTTCACGTCTATCCCAAAGGTTTGAATTTACCTAATGTGACCTTTGACTATAGGTCTATTGATGGGCGCATCCTCCCAGTCGACATCTACACTTCTGTTGAAATTAGCGGCTTTATCACACTTTCAAAAACCCTTCTTGCCGAGCTGGAAAATGATTACGGCCCATTTCCTCATGATAAGGTGTTAATCTATGGAAACTCCCTGGCCAAAGGAGGCATGGAGTACTCCGGCGCCACTGCCACCGGGCTTCTTTCTTTGGGACATGAATTATTTCACTCCTACAACGCCAGGGGAGTTATGCCTGCAAATGGAAACTCCGGTTGGATGGATGAGGCCATGTCACGCTGGCGTGACAACAATTATCCAACGGCCAGTGAACTCAGCTTTGAATCAACCCGCCTGGCGGCCAACTCAGTTTGGCAGAGAAGTACCGACCGCATGTCCTACACTGAAGGCTCGGCTTTTTTGTCTCTAATTGCTCACAAAATGAACGAGAGAGGATTTGATCTTAAAGAGAGTTTAAGAAATTATTTCCAATCCCATATGTACCAGACTGTGACCACCAAGAATTTGGAAGACAAACTTCTGGAAGATACAGGAATGGATTTTTCCACAGATTTTAAAAAGTATATCTACAATATTAAAGGCCAGAAAATTAAGTCGGAAGGGGAAGAGAATCCCCATCACCCGGAGCTTTCACACCAAGAGCTTCTCAGGCTTACAATGCCGGATCCTTACCAGCATTAAAACCATGCAGAGAGTGAAGTGACTATAAACCCATTCATTTTATTCCGCTTATTGGTGCTGGTCGGATAAATTTCATCTTCCGATTTAAATCCCCTGATCTCAGAGCGCCATAGAACGTTCTGGTCCAGCTTCTGGTCAAAATTTAGTGAGGCCCCATAAACCCTGAATCCTCTGGGAGTGCTGGTGACAACATTCGATTGATGAGGGTCTGCATAGTACTCCACCCTCAGGGCCAGCGCCTGATCAGCATTCAGCACTCTTCTTGAGGTGACTGAAGTGGCAAACCAGCCGTCAACCCCATTTGAGTTCTGTTGAGACTGGTGACCAAAATCAAAAGATCCAAGGTATTGCCACTCATCACTTTTAATCCATTGGAAAATAAAGTTATGATAACCCCTGAAGCGTGGCTTAACAGAGACCACCTCTTCGTCTCCAAAAAAATTATTATAGGTAAATGTCGTGGTCTCATTCAGGCTTCGCTTGTACTGCATCCCCAGGGCCTTCCCATGGTTATTTTCTGAGATGTTTTGCCAACCGTTAAGCAGCTGGAGCTGAAGACTTTGTTTCTGATCGATTTGATGCTCAACTCTGACCCCACTTGAATAATAGGGAACGTAGTCCAGGTTCAAAGCACGAGTATAGGTCCAGTTATCTTTTGATATCCAGCTTTCAGCACCTATATTGCCAAGAAAGATACCAGCATCAATCCAGGTTTTATCACCGATTTTTTTTCCTACAAATGCTTCCTGAATGTATTTTGTATCCTGAGGACCTGAAGTGGTGCCGTCAGTGGGCTCACTTGCACTGTTTTTTGTAACTGAGTTTCCTAATTGCAGCGCCAGCCGGCCCCGGGTCTTTTCTTGTTGAATTTTTGCCTCTATGAAGGCGAGGTTGAGATTAAATTCATTGTGCCTTACAGGCTGAGTAGTAAATTCTCTTTCATGGTTTTTGGGATTGTTAAAATCATAGGCATAGTAAGTATCAAGAAATCCTCCAAACTTAACAGGGGATTCACTGGCCCATGCTGAAAGAGATGAGAAACAAATGACACTTAATAATTTGCGCATAGAATTTCCTTTGAAATGATTCACTGATGAGAATTCTCGCTTTTCCATTGTTAAAATGGTGTAGAAATGCGCATTTTAACAGCTTTTTAACACTATCACCTCTCCTTTATACGCCATTTTTCTTTGTCCAGGAGCACACTAGGTTTATCAAAGGAGGGTATTTTATGCCCCGTAACGATGTACTCACATTACTAGTTTATTTTATTACACTGATTTCTCTTTCAATACCTCTGGGATACCTCATCTCTCAGGTTCTTCAGGGAAAACCACCTGCTTATTTAAAATGGCTTATTCCTGTAGAAAATTTAGTTTTAAAATTTTCGGGAACAATTGACCAGGAACAGAAGGCCAGGAGTTATTTAAAAGATCTGCTGCTCTTTAACTTAATGGGATTTTTATTTCTTTTTGTTATTCTTGTTACTCAAGGTGCCTTACCACTTAATCCTCAAAACTATCCGGGTCTCACTTGGCATTTAGCCTTTAATACGGCCATGAGTTTTGTGACGAATACCAATTGGCAAGCCTATAGCGGAGAGGCTTCACTTTCAAATTTTTCTCAAATGGTGGGTCTGACGACTCAAAATTTTTTAAGTGCGGCAACAGGCTTAGCAGTTATAGCAGTTCTAGCGAGGGGACTGTCCCGAAAAATGGATGGTAGAGTAGGTAACTTTGCTACTGATCTGGTGAGGAGTATTATCTATATCTTTTTACCGCTGTCATTTGTCTTCTCCCTTTTGTTTGTTTCACAAGGAGTGGTTCAAAGTCTGGCCGATTTTAAGATTGTGACAACCCTGGAAGGAGCTGAGCAAATAATTCCTACAGGTGCAGCAGCTTCTCAAATTGCGATCAAGCAACTGGGTACAAATGGTGGCGGATTCTTTGGAGTCAACTCCGCCCATCCCTTTGAAAATCCCACTCCATTTACAAACTTTTTACAACTTCTGCTTATTCTTCTTCTCCCTGTTTCTCAAGTCTTTGCTTTCGGAAAAATGCTCAATAGACCTCGTCAGGGATACGCAATTTTATTCTCGATGTTTCTTCTTTTTATTCCTCTGCTAGGATTGGCGCTTTATTCTGAACATACAGGTATACCTGAAATGGGGGCACTTCTTGAAGGAAAGGAGCTACGATTTGGCGTTACAGAATCCACCCTCTGGGGAGTGGCTACGTCGGCCGCCTCCAATGGATCAGTTAATTCCATGCATTCATCTTTTACACCTATGGCAGGGCTGGTTTTTATCTTTCAGATGATCACAGGGGAAGTGATTTTTGGGGGGGTTGGTTCAGGACTTTATGGTATGGCTCTCTACATAGTTATAACATTATTTCTTGCAGGCCTCATGGTAGGTAGATCTCCCGAATGGCTGGGTAAAAAAATTGAAGCTTACGAAATTAAATTGGCCCTCTACGCCTTATTAATTCCCGGGGCCCTAATTCTGGTAGGAGTGTGCCTGGCCGCCGTGATGCCATGGGGTTTAAGTTCTTTGTCCCATGGTGGACCTCATGGCCTATCAGAACTCCTCTATAATTTTGCCTCCACTGTTGGAAACAATGGCTCAGCTTTTGGAGGCTTTGCTGCCAACACACCCATTATAAACTCCATTTTTGGATTATGTATGCTGATAGGAAGATTCATCGTGATCATTCCCGTTATCCTCATTGCTGGAAGCCTGGGTAATAAGAAAACGACTCCTGCTTCTGCAGGAACTTTCCCTACTGATGGAGTTATCTTTATTGTTTTACTCAGCGGAGTCGTCGTGATCTTCGGTGCTTTAACCTTTTTTCCTGTTCTTGCCCTGGGGCCTATTGCTGAACACCTGCTTATGCTGGCCGGTCAAACTTTTTAAGGAAATGATTTATGAAAAAAAATACTCAGGCCCTCTTTAATCTTAAAGACGTGAGAGTGGCATTCGTTGATAGTTTTATAAAACTTAAGCCACAGACTCAGCTTTTAAATTATGTGATGTTTGTTGTCTATGTAGGAGCGATTCTCACGACAGTCATAACGATCCAGGAGATGGCCACCAATAGGTTCAATTCATTTAATTTGCAGATAACTATCTGGCTGTGGTTTACAGTGTTTTTTGCCAATTTTGCTGAAGCTCTCGCCGAAGGCAAAGGAAAGGCCCAGGCAGAGTCACTGCGTGAGGCAAAGCAAAACCTAACGGCGAGAAAAATTAAATCAGGAGTTGAAGAAATTGTTCCCGGAACATCACTCCATGTGGGAGATTTGTATATTTGTAGTGCTGGTGAAGTCATTGCCGCTGACGGTGAAATTGTTGAAGGCATTGCCTCAGTTGATGAAAGTGCAATCACTGGAGAGTCAGCACCTGTCATTCGGGAATCCGGTGGGGACCGCTCGGCGGTTACGGCCGGAACAAGGGTTTTATCAGACCGTGTAGTTATCAAGGTGAGTGCTGAGCCGGGTGAGTCTTATATTGATAAACTTATTGCAATGGTTGAGGGGGCCAATAGGCAGAAGACACCGAATGAAGTTTCTCTAGGGATTTTACTTTTGGCCCTAAGTTTTGTGTTTCTCCTTGCTGTATTAACTCTTAAAGGATTTATTTTTTATAGCTCCTCTGATTCCGCAATAAGAGAAGCTTATTCAATACCAGTTATGATAGCTCTTCTGGTTTGTTTGATTCCAACCACCATTGGGGGGCTTCTGTCAGCTATTGGTATAAGTGGAATGGAGCGTCTTCTTAAAAAAAATATCATTGCTAAATCTGGTAAGGCCGTAGAGGCTGCAGGGGATGTAGATGTTTTGCTTTTGGATAAAACAGGAACAATAACTCTTGGGAGCCGTCAGGCCAGTGAGTTTCATGCAGCTGATTCTGTGTCAGACAACGAACTCGCAACGGCAGCTTTTCTATGCTCTATAAAAGATGAAACTCCTGAAGGGCGCTCAATTGTTCAACTGGCAGAGGTAAAATATAAAATCAATATTGATTTTTTTCAGTCAAAGTTTGAATTTTTACCTTTCATGGCTGAAACCCGCATGAGTGGCCTTAACTTTGAACACAAGGGTCAGTTGCGTGAGTTAAGAAAGGGTGCGGCGGACGCCGTAGAGAAGTTCATCACCCTCAAAGGAGGAGTTTATCCAGAGAGTATTCGAAAGACGGTAAGGTCCATTGCTCAGCAAGGAGGTACTCCTTTAGTTGTGAGTGATGATGCGAGAGTCCTGGGAGTTGTTCATTTAAAAGATATAGTTAAAGCAGGAATAAAAGAGCGCTTTGGACAGTTACGCAAGATGGGAATTCGCACGGTGATGATAACAGGGGATAACCCTCTCACTGCTGCGGCCATTGCTGCAGAGGCAGGTGTGGATGATTTTCTCGCGGAAGCTACTCCTGAAATGAAGCTAGAGCGAATTCGGTATGAGCAATTACAAGGACACATGATTGCCATGGTTGGTGACGGAACCAACGATGCTCCGGCCCTCGCTCAGGCCGATGTCGGTGTGGCCATGAATACTGGAACTCAAGCGGCCAGAGAAGCTGGCAATATGGTTGATTTAGATTCAAATCCTACTAAACTCATTGAGGTTGTCGAGACTGGTAAGCAGCTACTCATGACTCGAGGTGCCCTGACAACTTTTTCAATTGCAAACGATGTGGCCAAATATTTTGCCATTCTTCCGGCCATTTTTGCAGGAATTTATGTCGTAAATGGAGTGGGAGTTCTGGAATCCCTCGACATCATGGGACTTCATTCTCCGCAAAGTGCTATTCTTTCTGCCGTTATATTTAACGCTCTCATTATTGTGGCCCTCATTCCTCTTGCTCTCAAAGGGGTCAGTTACAAGGCCCTCGGTGCAAAAGAAATCCTTAGAAAGAATATGGCCATATATGGTTTTGGCGGTCTCATCGTGCCTTTTATAGGTATCTGGCTTATTGATCGTTGTCTGGTTATTTTGGGCTTAGTTTAAGGAGTGTATATGAAGATGCTGAAACTTTTATTAATATTAACTTTTCTCTGTGGAATAGTTTATCCCCTCTCAATAACATTAATAAGCTCTGTATTTTTTGAAGATAAAGCTCAGGGGTCAATTGTCTACAGAAATGGACAGGCAGCAGGATCCAGGCTTCTGGCCCAAAAATTTGAAACACCCGCTTTTTTCCATTCCAGACCCTCAGCTTCTGACTATGCCACTCTTTCAAGTGGTGCTTCTCAAAGTTCTCCCACGCAGAAAGTGGGGATGGAGAAGATCCGGCGTAGAAAAGCTGCCCATCCAGAATCTGGTGTAGATGCCTGGACTGAGTCTGGCTCAGGACTTGATCCACATATCTCCCCTCAAAATGCCTTCTCTCAGGCAAAAAGGGTGGCCGCAGCGCGTGGACTAAATATTGACCAGGTTAAAAATATTATCATTCAAAAAACTGAAGGGGCAACATTCGGAATCTGGGGACAGGCACGAGTGAATGTTCTAGAATTAAATCTGTCGCTTCTTGATAGCAAGGGATTAGATGGCTTCACCCGATGAGCTTTTATATTCGTTAAATAAACTTGAAGAGCGCAAGCTTCAGGGTCGATTAAAAATTTACCTCGGTATGGTGGCCGGAGTCGGAAAGACTTATGCCATGTTAAAAACTGCCCACCAGCTTCGTGAGCAAAAAGTAGATGTTGTCGTTGGGTTGGTTGAAACTCACGGTCGGCTGGATACCATTGCCCAGATAGGTGACCTCGAAGTTCTTCCAAGAAAAAAAATTAATCATCGGAATGTCGACATTGAAGAGTTCGATCTTGATGCTGCACTTGAAAGAAGGCCTCAATTGGTTTTGGTTGATGAGCTTGCCCATACTAATGTTCCGGGTTCAAGGCATCCAAAACGCTATCAGGATATTCTTGAACTGTTAGGACAAGGGATTGATGTTCACACCACATTAAATGTTCAGCATCTTCAAAGTAGGGCAGATACTGTCGCGCAAATTACAGGGGTAATTGTTCAGGAAATTGTACCGGATTCCATCATCGACCGCGCCGATGACATAATTTTAATTGATCAAGATCCGGACGAAATTATTCTTCGCTTGAAACAAGGAAAAATTTATTCTGCAGAGAAGGCCATTGCCGCTTCAAATAATTTTTTTAAAGAGGGAAATCTCACCGCCCTTAGAGAGATGGGTCTGAGGCTTATGGCCCAACGAGTGGACCAGGAATTATCTGAGTTTAAAACACTTCAAGGTCAGCCTCTTGGAACCAGACCTCACCATAAACTCATCGTTGCTGTATTCGCCTCGCCTTTTTCTGAATATCTTATTCGCTGGACCAGGCGGCATGCTTACGCTCTCAATTGCCCATGGTCGGCGGTTTATGTCCGTACTTCTAAAACTTTATCAGATGAAGAAGAAGCTCTGCTAAGATCAAATCTTAGTACCGTGAGAGAGTTAGGTGGTGTTTCTTTTGAGATTCAGGATGATGACGTAGTCCATGGGATTTTACGAGCGGCCATGCAACAAGAAGCCACTCAACTTGTGGTAGGTAAACCTCGAGACCGGGCCTGGTGGCTTTTCTGGAAACAACACATCACTCATGAACTCGTCTATGGGCAAAATTCTGTAGATGTGCATGTTGTATCACCACCAGAGCATACATCTAGGGATTTAAAGATTCCCAAACGTGGGTATTCAAACTTGCGGATATCTTCCCCATCTTCACTGGCCAATTCTATGCTGGTAGTGACATTGGCCACATTGTTTAATCTAAGTTTACTGGATTATATGTCCTATCGCGCTTTGGGACTTATTTACATGCTCTCATTTAGTCTCTCATCAATTTTTCTAAAAAACTTTTCAGTCACTCTTGCTGCCTTATTTTCAGCTTTGCTGTGGAACTTTGTTTTTATTCCTCCTCGTTTTACCTTTGCTATTGCTTCAGGCGAGGACTGGCTTATGCTGCTTCTTTATTTGGTAACTGCAGTTATGGTGGGAGCCTTTACACGAAAACTTCGCCGGTCTGAAGAGCGTCTTCGGCATCAGGGTGAGAGGACTGATGCTCTTTACAGGATGACCAAAACACTTGCAGGTGCCAGAAATGGGGCCGAAGCGATTCACAAAGCCCTTGAGCAACTCAAGGAACAATTAAAAGTTAATGGCTCTGTTTGGGTTTTGGAGGGGTCAAGGCGAATCGAGGAAGCAAGGTTTCAGGGGAGCTTTGAAGCGGACCACAAAGAATGGGGAGCTCTTCAGTGGGCCTATTTAAATCGACAATCCTCAGGGAGATTTACCGATACACTCCCTTCAGTTAAAGGTCACTTTATACCTCTAATGGATCAGACTGGTTTATGGGGAGTTTTGGGTGTAGACACATCAAACTTAAAAGAAATGAAAACAGAGACCCTCTCTTTGATTCAGGCCATATCTCAGCAACTCTCATTTGCCCTCGGAAGGGATGATCTGTTTAAAAAACTGCAAGAAAGACAGGTGAGAGAAGAGTCGGAAAAAATTTATAAAACCCTGCTTAATTCAGTTTCCCATGAATTACGAACTCCGCTGACAGTCATCCAGGGATTTGCTGAGACCTTACTCTTAAGAGGAAGTCAGGATGTGCAGGTTTATGAATGCGCCAATGAGATAGCCCAAAATTCAAAAAGACTAAATCAGGTTGTTCAGAATTTTCTTGATATGGGCAGACTTGAAGCTGGGCAAATGAAACTTCAGAAGCAGGAAGTAGATCTTGAAGAAATGCTCCGATCGGTTTGGAAGACGCTTAAAAAAGAGTTCCCTAATAGAAAAGTCGAATTTAATTTTCCAAATGG
>DLGL01000007.1:15184-24769 GCA_002482685.1 Bacteriovoracaceae bacterium UBA7695
ATTTTCAATTGCTGATGCTCCACTACTTGCTCAAGCAATTGAAAATGTCCTGGAGAATTCCTTAATATATACGTCAACTGAGAATGTTGTTTCTGTTGTCCTGACTAGTGATGGGCGACTTGCCCGTTTGAGCATAGCTGATAATGGCAAAGGACTAGGCCCCTACACAGAACAGGTTTTTGAAAAGTTTTGGCGTGCCCATCCAGAAAAAACAGGTGGGACAGGTCTTGGACTTTCGATTTCAAGGGCATTTATTGAACTACATGAAGGAAGCCTTATTGCTGAAAATGCTCGGGGTGGTGGGGCCATTTTTCGTTTTACAATTCCAATTAAGGATCACGGATGAGTCTTAAAACTACAATTTTAATCGTCGATGATGAAAGCTCTATTAGAAAACTTCTGCGGCTAACTCTTGAAGGAGCTGAGTACAAAGTAGTAGAGGCTGCAAATGGACGTGAGGGACTGCATCTTGTAGCAGCTGAGCGTCCTTCGCTTGTTGTTCTGGATATGGGGCTTCCGGACCGAAGAGGGGATGAAATATTAAAAGACATAAGGGTGTGGAATAAAGTGCCTGTCATTATCCTGTCCGTTGAAAATGACCCATCAACAATAATCGATGCTCTTGATCTTGGTGCTGACGACTATGTCACAAAACCCTTTAGAACAGATGAGCTGCTTGCAAGAGTTAGAGTGTGCCTGAGGCGAAATATATTAGAAGTGAGTAGCGAGCATGTCATAACGATAAAAAATCTGGAAGTTGATCTGGAAAAACGTAACGTTAAAAAAGATGGCGAACTTGTTCATCTGACAGCTCTTGAGTATGACCTTTTTATATTTTTAATTAAAAACAGAGGTAAGGTTGTCACTCATGGGCAGATTCTTAAAGCAGTCTGGGGGCCTCATGTGCCACCGGATACTTCTTATCCCCGAGTCTATATGAGGCATTTAAGACAAAAATTAGAAATTCGTGCGGAAGATCCGGTGATTTTTTTGTATGAGACAGGCGTTGGATACAGGCTTGCCGAGTAAAACTAACTCAAACTCGCACTGGTACTCCCCGTCAAGGCCGCACTAGACCTTGCCGCCACAAGGCTCGCTTTTTGTGAGGCCGAAACATCTCTTGGGATCTCAAATTTAAATGTCGTTCCTTTTTCATCGCTGTGAACCAGAACAATTCCTTTGTGGGCCTCAACAACAGATTTTACATAGCTGAGTCCAATGCCCCAGCCTTTCTTCCCCATGGTTTCTTTTGTGCGCTTAAATTTTTGAAACAGCGTGAGTTGATCCTGAGTCGATATGGGATTGCCAAAATTATGAACAGAGAGAAATGTATTGTCCTCGTCGTGATCAACTTTTATGGTCACAGGTTTTGTTGTGTCACCATATTTGAGGGCATTTGAGAGAAGATTATCGATCACCCTTTCAATGGAGAGTTGATTCCATTTAACGATAGTTGAAGTGCCCTGAATATTAATAATGCCGGGATAGAGATCTTCGTACTCGTGAGAAATTTCGCTGATTAAGTTAAAGAGATCAAAGTCCAGAAGATCTAAAAAGCCCATTCCGTGGGACTGAGTTTTGATGGTGTTGAGTAGATGCTCAATCATGCTGTCGACCTTGTCTACTGACTTGCCGATTTTAAGACACTTATCCTTGTCATAAGCCGCTCTTTTGATCATAAGCTCGGCCTGCATCTTGATGACCATCAATGGACTTCTTAGGTCATGGGCGAGGTTTAAAACAAAATTCTCCTGAGAGTCCAGCAGCGATTTCGAAAATTGGGCCGCCGACATCTGAAGAGCTTTTTGAAATGAATTATTAATTTGGTCACAAGTTTCAACATCCAGATGTCCATATTGGCGGATGAAGCTGAAAACGACATTTTTCAAAATGAAATACTCATCAATCATTTGATCAATAGAGTAACTGTTATTCGCACGGTGTTGTCCGTGGACCTTCCCGATAAGGTCCTCCTTGCCTTCAGCAATGAATTTCTCTTTTTGATCTTTGGGATCGAGGATGCGGGCAAGATTCTCAAGGAAGTCGGGAAGTGAGTCGTATAGGGCAATTTTACTTTGGTTCTCGGAGGCTTCAATTTTTGATTGAACCTGGAGCTGCCACTCGTGCATGATTTCTGATTTATACTTGCGGATAATATTCATGAAACTCCTCATTTGCTTTAAGCATTATAGGAGTTTCTCTGTCACATGAAATGACCTGGCACGTATAATTTATATTTAAAGAATCTCTAAATCTCTTATCTTAGCAATCGAAAATGTAGGTCGTATTCCCAGTTATTATAATTGCCTTCTTTTTTGTAAGACTTTTTAATGTCGACGTAAGTGCGCTCACTGAGCATTGAGGCCAGCTCATCAGTTGTAAAACCGATTGAGTCAGTAACAAGCCGGTCATCGTGATTGAAAGAAATAAGTAAATCTGCCAGGGCCTTAATCTCTTTACGCAAACTCGTTATGACTTGTCCAGACTGTGGATACTGACTTGAGTAAACAGTGATGGCAATGTCGATGATAATGCTTGAAAGCTGCTGAAGGCGTTTAATATCATCACCATCTGATTCCACAATTCCGTAATCAATAATTAAGTGATTCGTCGGAGCCTTAGCAGCAATTCCGATAAGAGGGAAGACCGCCCTGTCCTGAGGATCAAAGAAAAATGCCTGACCCGATGAGATACCTTTATAAACCGAGGTCACTTTCCCGGTTGGTATGACTCCGTCTGTAATAAAAAAGTAGGCATAGATATCGTCTGAGTACTCTGAAGCATTAACTACATCAAGTTTTGAAGCGTGAAGTGATAGGGCCGGCACTTCACGTCCTGACTTTGAAGACTTTGGATTTTGTATCCATTGGTCGTATTTATCATTCTCCGGAAGCTCCCAACTCGACTTAGAACTTTGAAGGTAGGGAGTTAAAAAATGGGGAGGGATATTCTTAGCTTTCAGTATTGAAATAATGGCCCTGGTTTCCGGGCCCAGGTAGAGATGATCCTTGCTGGGTGACTGATAAATTTCTGCTGCTTCAAGGAAAACAGGAATGACTCGGGAAGTTTCTGCATGGGCGAAGGCCGAGACGCATAAAAAAGCGAGGAGCCATTTCATTTTTCAATCCTTTTAATAGTTCTTATCTAAAAGGATAGCGTTTTACTTTGTGAGATGACAAATTTTATTGTTTTGATAGTTGAGTAAAGAGGTCTGCGTATCAGGAATGTTAATTTAGTGGGGTTTAAGTTATTGTTCGTTATGAAAAGATTTGCTCCCTATCTGACGACAATTTTTTTCGTGGCCGTGGCCATTGTTTTCTACCAAACTCTCTCGCAAATGGACTGGCAGAAGGTTCGTTTGTCCCTCGCGCAGTTCTCCTGGCCCATTGTATTTCCGGTCATCTGCTTAGTGATTTTGGATTATCTCATCCTTTCAGGGTACGATTATCTTGGCATCCGATTTTTTTGCATACCAGGACTAAGCTACTTCAAGATCCTTCCCAGTGCCTTTTGTAGTTATGCTTTTAATTTTAATCTGGGTGCGTGGATTGGCGGCCTGGGTTTCAGATTCAGGATCTATTCTGGTTGGGGAGTCGAATCTGCATCCATTCCAAAAATTGTTATTTTTTCTACCTTAACAAATTGGTTAGGCCACGCTTTTTTAAGCGGTATTGTTTTTTGCCTTAAGCCTCATGCTATCGAAAAACTCCTTGGTCTGTCCTCTGGAGCTGCCTTTGCCATCGGAGTAGCTCAACTGACTCTTGTCTTTATTTATTTCACTTTATGTTTTTTCCAAAAAAAGATTACTCTCAGAAAGGTAACCTACCCGTTACCCAAAGCGTCCTGGGCTTTTCTGCAGCTCGCTCTTTCAAGCGCTCAATGGTCCCTTGTGGGGGGAATCATTTATCTCTTACTCCAGCACCTGGGTCACAACGTTGAGTTTGGTCAAATACTATTTACTTCGCTGATAGCAAGTGTCGCCGGTGTCATTACTCACATTCCTGGGGGACTGGGAGTTTTAGAAACTGTGTTTTTGAAAGTTGAATTGGGGCTTCCGGCATCTGATATGCTTGCGGCCTTGATTTGTTACCGTGTGGTTTATTATTTTATTCCGCTTCTCTTGGCCATACCTTGCTATCTTGGAATTGAGTATTACCAAAAAAAGCATCACAAGAGGTTTCATGCATTCAATCCGCCTTTGTACTGAGTCTGATGCCCGGGCCTTGAGCTCACTGGCGGCGTCGACATTTTATGAAACCTATTCCAGGATTACTCCGGAGAGTAAAGAGATTTATGAAGCCTATGTTCAGGATATTTTTTCAGTTGAAAAAACTGTTGAAGAGATAAAAAAAACGAACGTATTTTTTTACTTTATTTTGGATCAATCGAATTCTCCAGTAGGATATGCCAAGATTGAAAAAGATCTTAGGCGTACGACGCTCATTTTAGAGAAGCTCTATATCAGGGCCACTCATCAGAGTCAGGGGGCGGGTCTGGAGCTCTACCATTATCTCAAAAATCTCTCGACGGCCGAGGGTTACAAATTGATTCGCCTCGGGGTTTATGATCAAAACCATAAGGCGATATCATTCTATGAAAAACTCGGTTTTGTTAAGACTGGTGAAAGAGATTTCATTTATATTCACAGGGGGCTCAGGTATCAGGATAAGGACTGGATTATGGAGCTCAAAATCTAAAACAGATATAGTTTGTTGGGGATACTCCATCTAAAATTCAGGATCATTTTTCTCCGGTCTATTTTAAACTCTAAGATTACCAGGAGGAGTTTATGAATTACGAATTTACACACTCGCGATTTTTTGACATTGGCGCCCGGCAATTGTTTACCTTCTGGATCAGGCCTGAGCTTTTAGAGCAGTGGTGCGCTCCCCATGGTATGGAGCTGGAGGTGCCGGTTTTTGAGGCCAGACCCAACGGTCGCTACCAGTTCATCCACCGTCATGGAAATGAAACCTACGATTGCACCGGATACCTTAAAGAGTATGAACCCAATCAAAAACTCGTTATGGTGGATTCAGTGATGAATGACAAGGGAGAGCTTCTCCACGATAAACTGGAGGCCACAGTTGAGTTTCGGGAACACGATGGGGTAACACAAGTCATTCTCACGCAAACGAATTTTAGTGATCAGTCAGCAGCTGATGATTGTAAACAGGGATGGTTGGACTGCTTTAATCAATTAGAAGAACTCATTGAAGGTAAGGTTTTCGACAGACCTTCTAAAATATCTTCCAATTCTTCTTTGAAGGATTTGGAGTATTAAAGAACTGCTGAAAAAGCTCTTCAACTTCGACTTTCAAATCTAATGTCTTTTGTTCAACAGTAGCAAATGTTGTCCGCTCGAATTGTTTCTTGGAGAGTTCCAGAACCCTTTCCATAAATTCGTTCTGTTTTTTTGTCAGCTCCACCAGATGTTCCTGATGGATACTTTCAAGGTGGGCCTTAAATTGAATGTCTTTTTCATCACTATAGACTTTGAACTCTCGTTCGAGGGCCTGCTTGCGACGAGACAGTTCTGCTTCTAGTTGTGAGTTGAGTTTATTATACTTATCATCTAACAGCGAAATCTCATTTAAGTAGTATTCGCGCTTTTCTGTAAAATATTTTTGAGCTTCTTCCTGGAGTTCAATTACACTTGTTCTTGAACTTTTTGCATACTCTACCTCAGACTTAAACTGAGAAACCTTTGCTTCCAAGTCAGCACAAGAGCGGACCAGATCCATTTCCTGAGATCTTAAATTTTCAACTCTCGCCTTAACCTTGAGATTTTCCTGCTCAAAAGAATGATACTGCTCACTCAAGGAGTGGAGATTTTTTTCCATCCTGAGGATCGACTGCTCAACTTGCACTTTTTTTAATTCTAAGGCTTCAGTTTCTTCTCTTAAGGCGAGAATTTCGGATTTTGCCTGAATGTGCTTACGGTCCATGGCCTCTAAATTAGCAACACGGTCTTTAAGGTTTTTTTCAACTTCTTCCAAATGTGATATTTGAAACTGTGTTTTATTTACGACATCTCGCTGCTCGAGGTGTTTTACTTCAAGATCTTTTTTTTCAGACTTTAAAGATGAGATAATTTCTTCCAGATTTCTTTTATCTGATTCAAATCTAGAAAGTTGATTTTCTTTCGAAGCAAATTCACCTTTTAGAGAAGTGATATACTCTAAAAGCTCAGCTTTTTCTCTCAGTAATGGTCTAAGATCTGAAGTTACCCGGTCAAAGTCACGGGTAAGTATAGTTGTGGTTTCCTTAACAATAGCACTGAGTGCTTCAACTTCCCGTGTATGGCTTTCAGGGACAGTGTAGGAGAGTTGCACGGGTTGTCTGGCGGGAGTTTTAAGATCGGCACGAATATTATCTAAAGAAGAATGCAGATCACTCTTTAAACCGTCGACGGATTTTTTAATAAGATTTGTGAGTTCCAGAATATCATTTTGAGAGTCGTGGCCTTCAGAGGGAGCTTCTTTTTTTAGGAGCTCAATAGATCTTTTTAACTCCAGACCTAAATTTTCTATAGTCTTACAAACTTCAGGGCCATCTGATGGAGACTTTTGAGGTTCACGTTCAACGAGATCTTTAATCGTCTTTTCAAGTGGAGCGATTTTTTTTGTTTCATTAACCAGAAACTGCATCGCCTTACGAAGCTCTTCATGAATCTTGGCATTCTTCTGGATAACAGTGAGATTCATGTCGTTTATGATTTTATTTTTTTGCTCTTCGAGGTCTTTAATTTTTTGTTCTAGTTCTTTTTCTTTAGCGTTGTTAGAAGGAAGATCAACAACATTTGTCTTTTCGTTTTTCGGAGTTACTAAGGTCTCCGGGATGACAATATCCCGGGTGATATCCTCACTGCCAATTTTTCGAACTGAAGAAGACATAGTTTTAATCCACGTTAGTTACTCTTATTGAAGCGTATCGGGTACTTAGCTATAAACTTAATTGATAAGGATTGTGGAGTAGTATGGTCGGGTTAGGAGGGAGCGGTAAGCCACTAAAATGAGATAAGTAAGACTAGTAATGAGGGGGAATATCGTCTTTTACGGTCCGGTTGTTTTGATTTTGGCCATTGGTCTGGGAAATTTTGAGCTCTAGGACATCTTTTTTTAATTCATCAATAACCATCTGTTGGGCCGCTACAATTTTATTGAGTTGATCCAGAAGATAATCCTGGTGGGAGAATTTCTCTTCTAAAGATGTAATGCGGCCTTCAAGCATGTTTTTTACTCCGAATAGTTTTCAGTAGGTCACTCAAGTATTTTTTGGCCAGGTAGGACTGGGTTGATTCCTCAATGCCCTGAACGACTTCGCAAAAAATACTATCCATAGCGCAACTAACCACACAGGCCCGGGCTACGGGTTTTTTATGGGTCGCCAGAAGCGTCTTTTCATTAGCTGATGCTATATAGATGTCTTTTAGGCTGATATCTTTTGGGGACTTGGCAATTTTTATCCCACCATTTTTACCACGAAACGAATCAATAAGTTCAGCTTCAACTAAACGAGACACGAGCTTGCGGATAAAGGTCGGATTAGTCTTCAGGACATTGGCGAGGTATTCAGAATTGGTTAACTCTTCCGGGTTATAGGCCAGTGTTACCATGATCTGAATAGAAACTGAAAAACGAGTATCAACCATGGATGCATCCTATCATAAAAAAATAAATTTACCAAATGTGCTTTTTATTGTTGCATTTGAGCTGCCTCAGAGTTAATGTACTTATCATAGATGCATTATCTAAGGAGATGTGCCCGAGAGTTCAAGGGACCAGTGTGCAAAGCTGTTATTCGGTGGTTCAAATCCATCCATCTCCTCCAAATTTTAACCTTCGAGAAAAACGATGACTAATCTGTTCAAACCCCTTAAGGCCGGCGCTCTCAACCTTCCAAACCGCATCATCATGGCCCCGCTGACCCGTGCCCGTGCCCAGGCAGTAAGGATCCCCAATGATTTAATGGCCGAATACTACGCTCAAAGATCTTCAGCGGGACTTATTATAACTGAAGCAACTTCGGTTGATCCTATGGGGGTGGGTTATGCAGACACCCCGGGGATTTGGTCAGAGGCTCAGGTCGAAGGTTGGAAAAAAATCACCTCCGCAGTTCACAAAAAGCAGGGCAGAATTGTTCTTCAGTTGTGGCATGTGGGGAGAATTTCCGATCCACTTTTTCTGGATGGAAATAAACCCGTTGCACCAAGCGCGATTGCCCCTGCAGGTCACGTCAGTCTGGTGCGGCCAATGAAAAACTATGAAACACCAAGGGCCCTGGAGCTCTCTGAGATCTCTCAAATTGTTGAGGCCTTCCGTAAGGGGGCAGAGAATGCCAAACGAGCAGGCTTTGATGGAGTTGAGGTTCACGGTGCCAATGGCTATCTTCTTGATCAATTTCTTCAGGATAAAAGTAATATCAGGACTGATCAGTATGGTGGCTCCCTTGAGAATCGTGCGAGATTTCCTTTAGAGGTCCTGGATGCGGTGATTTCAGTCTGGGGGGCAGACCGGGTGGGATACCATATCGCTCCCAGAGGGGATTCCCATGATGTGGGAGATTCAAATCTCGAAAAAACATTCAGCTACTTGATGGAAGAATTTAAAAAGCGCCAAATAGCTTTTGTTGCTGCCCGGGAGGCACAGGGGGACGATTCTCTAGGACCTAAACTAAAAAAAATCTTTGGCGGAGTCTATGTTGCCAACGAAAAATTCACCCGGGATTCGGCCGAAGAGGTTATTGAAAAAGGTGATGCAGATGCAGTGGCCTTTGGAGTTCCTTTTATCGCCAATCCAGACCTGGTAGAGCGTTTCATGGAGAAACTTCCGTTAAACCCACCTGATCCCTCAACGTTTTATGGCGCAGGGCCTGAAGGCTATACTGATTATCCATTTATCGGTTAAGTAAATTATCGCTGGGGGACTGGGTAGGAAGAGAAACAGTTTTAGCAATTTTTCTAAGTTCATCTTCATGATCTGCTTCATGAGACGGGGTGAGAGCATCGTTAAAATTCTCTTCGGCCTGGGCCTTAAGTTGATGGCTTTTCTCTTCACGCTTTATTTCTAATTCATGGTTATCTTCTACGACCTGAACCTTAAGGGCTTCGGTTAGTATCAGTTCCCGGGCGCTGTCAGGAAGATGGATTCCGTTTGCTAGAAGGATTTCTTTGGTTTTTATGATGGCCGAAGACTTCAGCTTTGATTCCGATGAGTTTTTGGAGTTATACCAAAAATAAACTTTTATGTTTATGGTTGAAGTTCCAACGGTATCCACAAGAATGGAAGGAGAGGGCTCCTGACAAATTCCTTTGACAGTCATGAGTGCTTCCTGGATGAGCTCCTGACATTTTTTTACTGAATCAGTGAAACCCACACCAATAATGAAGGTGGCCCTCTTGTTTTGATTTACACTTAGATTTTTCACAACAGATTGAATGACAGTGATGTTGGGAACAAGAACAAGGTTTCCATCATAATCCATCAGAGTTGTTCCCCGCATGTTAAGGTTCTGAACAATCCCCTCAATATCATCAATTTTAACGGCATCTCCCTGAGTGAAAGGACTACGGATGGCCAGAAG
>DLGL01000060.1:0-27386 GCA_002482685.1 Bacteriovoracaceae bacterium UBA7695
CGATTGCAGTTGATGTACCCGGATTTAACACAGTTCGCGATGAGGCCAAAGCTTCTCAGCTCATTGCTGAAGTTGCTTACTTTACTGACTATTCTTTTGATCTTTATAAATCAAAAAAAGCTGAGCCATATTCGTACACATTGATCCTTTCCCATGTCGAAAAGAAAAATTCAGCAAAAATTGAAAAGGCGCTGGCCACAGCGAAGAACATTGGTGAATCAATCGATGTCATAAAAGACTTCATCAATGAAGTTCCAAATGTCCTTCACTCGGAAGAATATGCCCGACGTATCGAAGCCGATGCTAAGAAAAATCTTAAAGGTGTAAAAGTTAAAGTCCTGAACAAGGCTGCCATTCAAAAAGAAAAGATGGGAATGTTCCTGTCTGTAAACTCCGGATCGGCCTATGAGCCTCGCCTGGTTCACTTAACTTATGAGCCGGCAAAGGCAAATTCTAAAACAAAACACATCGCTCTTGTAGGTAAAGGTATCACTTATGATACTGGTGGATATTCACTCAAACCTGGTGCCAATATGGCAGGAATGAAAAATGATATGGGTGGTTCTGCCACTGTGTACGGTGCATTTCGTGCAGCAGTTTTAGAAAAAGCACCTGTTCGTATTTCATGTATTTTAGTTATCACCGATAACGCTGTAAATGAGCATGCGACGATGCCGGATGCAGTTGTGACTGCTCGAAATGGTAAGACTGTCGAAATCCTGAATACAGATGCTGAAGGTCGCCTGATTCTCGGAGATGCGCTGGACTACGCGTGTGACTTAAATCCTGATTACATCATTGACGCTGCTACCTTAACTGGTGCCGCCCTTGTTGCTTTAGGAAACCAGGTTTGTGCCATTCTTGGAAATGACCAGAAATGGATTACCGAAATTCTTGCAGCTGCAAAAAATCAAGATGAGTATATGTGGCAATTACCAATTATTAATGAATGGAGACAGGATATTAAATCCAAAGTAGCAGATCTTAAAAACATTGGAACTCCAATGAGAGCGGGAACTGCTATTGGTGCTGCCTTCTTAGAAGAATTCATCAAAAATGACATCAAGTGGGCCCATTTAGATATTGCCGGTGTTGTAGATTCACAAAGCCATCTCCCTTACTGTCTTCCATACGGTGCATCTGGCCTAATTGTTCGCACACTGACGCACGTTCTTGTGAATGCAAAATAATCCACACTTTAAAATTGTTCTTTTTGCGCCTGAGATTCCCGGTAATACCGGGAGTATCGGGCGCACTTGTGTAGCATTGAATCTAGAACTCATTCTGATTAAGCCGTACGGTTTTGAAATCGATGAAAAAGCAGTTCGGCGGGCCGGACTGGATTATTGGAAATTTGTTCAAATCCGTGAATTTGAATCCTGGGAGGATTTTTTAATACGCGAAAAACCGGCCAGGGAAAAACTTCTATTTTTTGAGAACAACGGCGAAAAACTTCACTACGATGCTCCCTATGAAAAAGACTGCTATTTATTATTCGGTGGAGAAACGAAAGGATTTCCTTACGAAGTCGAAGATGAATATAGATCAAATTTTTATCGTCTACCTATGTTTTCTGAAAATATCAGGTCTCTTAATTTATCGAATGTTGCTACAGCAGTGGCCTATGAATGCATGAGGCATTTCGTTTAATACTCCCATGAAAAATTTGAACGTATTTCATTTTCGTATTGTTCATTAGAAATAATCTTTCCGATTCTGAGTTTTCTTAAGAGTTCTTTTAAGCGTGCCCGGGTATAGGGTTTCAGCTTTTTTTGTTTAAAGTTAACATAATATTTTTTGGGACTGGGTAAAAGAAACGCCAGAAAAGCACCTTCTCTCGGGGTCAACCGGGAGGGAGATTTTTTGAAATAATGAGACGAAGCATTTTTTATTCCGTAAATCCCTGGCCCATACTCTATGGAGTTTAGGTAGATTTCAAGAATTCTATCCTTACTTAGAACTTGCTCTACTTTCTGAGCAAGAATGATTTCATGAAATTTTCTCCACCATAGTGGATAATCCAAAAGATAGACATTTTTAACCATTTGCTGAGTGATTGTACTTGCCCCTCTAAACCTTCTTCCCTCAACCATGTCGTTTAAGGCCGCCTTGATTTGGTGAGTATCAAGACCATTGTGTTGATAAAAAGCCCAGTCCTCAGACAATACGATTGCCCATTTAGTGTATTTAGAAATCGCACTAAGCTTCACCCAGTGATTAGGTCTTGTTGGTTTGATTTCAATTTCAGCAGAACCATCTTTTTGGACAGAGATATGAGGATAGTAGTTGATCAGTAGCGCAACATTATATGAAAAATACATGTAAACAGAACTAAACAACATCAGGAGGATGCATATCAGAAGCGCGGACTTAAAGGCCGTTTTATTCTTAATGAGTTTCATCATTCCTCGATTCCTGTATAATTATGTCTTATGAGCACCTTCTGTGATTATTATAATAAAGGCATCTGTTCATCCTGCAGCAGGATTGAAATCAGTTATTCCCAACAGATTGATCTCAAAGAAGCAAAACTTAAACAAATCCTGGAACCCTTTACTCCTTATGACCACAAGAGACCAATCCTTTCTCATCCTACCAGATTTCGCAACAAAGCAAAATTCTCTGTAACCGGCACCATAGACAGGCCGGTGATTGGTTTAACTGGGGAAACCGAGCTGGATGAAGGAAGGGAAATTACACAATGTGAACTTCATTATGCAGAGATTAATGAAATTCTAACTATAATTCCAGAATTTCTTAAACTCACAAATCTGAAACCTTATCAAATAAAGCAAAAGACCGGGGAGCTCAAAGGTCTGATCATTTATTTTTCTTCTGAATCTAAAGAAATGTACTTACGCTTTATCCTGCGTTCTAAAGAAAGTTTAGACCGCCTTAAAAAACATACTCCTTTTATTCAGAGTCATTTCCCTCAATTAAAATGTTTTTCCGCAAACATTCAACCCATTCCACACGCTATTCTGGAAGGTGAAGAGGAAATATTTTTCACATCCCGGGATCATATCGAGCACAAAATATTGAATGTACATATGACTCTTCATCCACAGGGTTTTGTTCAAACAAATCAAGCAGTGGCCGGACAACTCTACTCCACAGCGGCTTCCTGGATAAAAGAACTTAATCCTAAAAAGTTTATGGAGCTATTCAGCGGCCAGGGTGCCTTTAGTTTTTTTATTCAAGAATTTGTCGAAGAAGCTTTAGGTATAGAAATTAATCCCGAAGCAGTTTCTCGTGCCAATGAAAATGCTAAAAAGAACGGATGGAATCATTTAAAGTTTTTATCGTTAGACGCGGGAGATGGTGCAGATCAAATAAAAGACTTTTCTCCAGATATCTTGCTAGTGAATCCTCCTAGAAGAGGCTTAGGGAGGGCCATGGAACTGGTAAAAAATTCTTCAATTGAACATTTCATTTATTCTAGTTGCAACGCTGAGACTCTGGCGAAAGACCTTCATGACCTGAGGGACAAATTCAAAGTCAGAAGAGTTCAACTCTTTGACATGTTCCCGAATACAGATCACTTTGAAACACTTGTCCTGCTAGAAGCAGTTAACGTTGATTAAAGACAGTTAGTTTGTGGAGCATCTTCAAAATAGAATGAATGTTTCGCTTATCCTCAATCTCTTCAGAAGAAGTCAAATCACGCACACTAAGGCCATTAAATTGATCCACAGTCGTAATCGTTTGATCTTTGAAATCAAGAATTTCTAGTTTTTGATAGTTTCCAGCAACGTGAAGGACATTTGTTTCTTTAGAAAATAAACTCTGCCCAAGACTAAATTGTTTTGAAGAGTTTTTACAGTTCCAGTCTTCAATCATAATTGTGGGAAGAATATCATAGTGAGATGTGAGCTTATTCACTTCTCCTGCCCCTTTACCAGGCCAGATGACTACGAGAGGCGTTTTTACATTTTCGGAATAAGCACCAGTGACGATAATAATGGTATCTTTGATCAACTGATTTTTTATAAAAAGTTCGATTACACTTCGTACATTATTATCTTTATCCGCAAGACTAGCGCTATCCAGATAAACCTGCATCATGAATGGCTTAGGTACTTCTTCGACTTTTCTTTCTGAGAGGCTCGACTCCAAATAATCTATTGAAATTTCTTTTTCATCTGGTTGAAAGGCATTTATCGGACTTTTAGCACCAAGTTGCAGAAAGATTTTTTCCATTTGAGCTTTCTGAATTTGATCCAGGAAAACTGGAGGAGTGCCCTGATTGAGTACTGATTGTGTATAAGTAGGCGGCAATGAGTATAGCAGTGAAAAGTATCCATCCTTGTTATCAAGGCCTCCACTGAAATGATTTGTAAAAACCAGGCCATGATTTGAATAATGATGAAGATTTGGCATCTCAGCGGCGTTTAAGTCAGCTTGATTCCATTTATCCATGACAATCATTAGAATATTCTTTGGAGCCTTCATTGCGCATTTTAAGGGTTCTCTTGGGTAGTAAAAATCCCGGTAGCCCTGACCGTCGTTTTTTAGTTCATCGGCAACTTTACTTTGATCAAATAAAAGCTCTCCAGGAATAGCGACATACATCGGGAATAAACTTGAGATGCGGGTAATGCTTCTGATATTTTTCGCTTCTCCGTACATGTGCATGATTTGCCCTGTAATGAGGCAAAGAAATATCACAGCTAAATACCAATTACTGACGGGATTACTGAACCTGGCCTGCATACTTCGCCAGAGTTTCTCGCCTCTGAACCACATGAGACAGAAGAGGATAAATGTTACGAAACCAACGAGCCCCATTTTAAATGAGGATAATCCAAAAGCGCTAAGAGCTTCCTGATCCTGCAAGAGAGTCCAGAGAAATGAATCCATATGAAATCGGAAACGTGCAAATAAATAACTATCAAAAAAGATAAATAGATTCACGGCCAGAATTAAGGTGATCGACCAAATGCGGGCAACATAATAGGAGGGAAATACTGAAACCACAGGAACGTAGAGGAGAAAATACACCAGAGCAAGGAGAGATCCAAAATGGCCAATGAAGGTGGTGAGATAAAAAATCCATCCTCCTGCCGTTTGCGGAATGATCATGCTTTGAAAGTAATTCATGGCCACAAGGCATGTAAGGGCCAGGCCAAGGCCAAAAAACATTTTACGTCCCCAAGAAAGGACGAAGGATTTTTTCTTCATCCCCCTAGTTTAAACATGTGTTAAGTAGCTGAAAAGGCATAAGATCGTTTGCCTCGTAAAGTTTTTGTTTGATATACCGAACAATCTCTATAGAATGAGAATTACAGGAGTTCAAACCATGGTTATAAGACACTCAAACCATCTCTTAGAGCAATTGAGCGACGTTGAAGAAAAAATTAAGCTGATTGAGAGGATGATTGAGCAACTAGGTCTTGAAATAGATAGTAGCGCTCTTATTGAGCAACTCTTTGCGGTCGCTATGGGACCTACATTGAAGTAAGCCCCATAACCAAATCATATTAGAATAGAAAGTCTACGCCACAGCCGTAAAGAATACCGTTACGTTTATCAATCTCATTATCACCAACACCTTTAATTTCTCTATCGTAGTTACCCTTACGGTCTTTAGTGAACGTGATATTAAAAACTGTCGATTCAGTGACAAGATATTTTGCAGCAAACAGAAATTGAAAATCAAGGTGGTCTTGATCAGTAGCCTCTAATGCCCCAACTTCAAGATCTCTCTCTCCAAAACGTACAGCGTTTACTCCAAGTGTGATCATAAATTCATTTACAGGACGGTACTGATAGAAAGCTCCGGCCTTAAAGTCTAACGATGGGTCAATCTCAACTTTATCACCATCTTTTTGGTCATAATCGCCTTCAAGGTGATAAACAGCTCCAGCAAGTAAGTAGAACTCGTTGGCCTCATCCCACTTTTTACCAAGACGCGCATTCAATTCAAGACCATGCCGAGGATCAGCAAAGTTTGAATAAAGTGGATTGATCATATTCCCATCTGTCTCTCTACTGGCAACTTCACGATCCGTAAAATTGAATGTCGCGATAGTACCAATATCAAAGTTAAAACCAGATGATTCTTGATCTAATAAACGAAAGTTAGCACCTAGGCGTGGATTTTGTAATCCCCAAGCATCTGCGCTATTCTCTCCATCAGCTTGAGTTTCACCATCAATGAGAAGGTCCCAGCCAAACGTGAGGTTAAACTGATTTGTTAGCGCCAGTCCAAAGTGAGTGTTAAGAGCATAGTTATCGACTTCAGTTTCAACTGCCTCGCCTTCTCTTGTCGTTTCATTGTTTACAATAAAATTAGCACCAGCATTGAATTGACCAGCTTTCAGAAAGTAGTTCAAATCACCAAACTTTAATTCCTCTGCGTTAGCTGAGCTAACGGCAAGTACTGCGGCCAAAACCAGAAACTTTTTCATCTAGACACTCCTTGTGTTTGGCAAAAATTGTACTGATAGAGTCAGAAGATTCATAGCGGATTTTACTAACATCTACTTGTATTTAGGTGGTTCGGAATGGGACTAATAACGCACAAAACAAAAAGGGCCTGGAATAATCCAGGCCCTCTGTAGTTTTATCTTCTTGAGATTAGAACTTGTAAGTCATAGAAACACGAGACATTAAGCTATCAAGACGAATCTGACCATTACCTGTGCTAGTTCCGTTGTTACCAACAGCTCCACCAGTAGCATTGTTCCCGATTACGCCATCAACTGTCATGTCGCCGAAAAGAAGTGAAGCACCAGCATTAACCACAGTTGAACCTGGGATCGTACGCTTATCTTCTTTATCTTCTTCTTTACCCCAAATCACTTGGCCAACTGAACCACGGAGAGCTAACCATGAAGCTGCTGCATATTCCATCCCGATAACAACCGGAATAGCGTTACGCTTGTACTCTTCACAGAATAGAACCGAAGCACCAGCACCACCGGCAGCAACAGCACTTGTACAAGTACCAGCACCAGGAGCATCAGACAGGAGACCAGTCTGGCCATCATTCTCTGATTTAACCATTAGGAATGAAGCTTTTGTGAAAAGTGTAAACTTGTCATTGATCTTTTGAGCACGACCAGCACCGATTTCCAATGCTTGAAGTTTTTGATCAGTGTCAGCAACTTTGTCTTCACCTTCAAGGCTTGACCAAGTTCCGAACAAACGCCAGTCATTCAAGTTATGAATAACTCCGATGCGGTAACCAAGTTTACCTTTGAAATCCTGACTTCCGTCACCTGTTTCAGCTTTATTCGCAATATTGAATGTTGAGAAAATCTCAAGTCCCTTATTTAGAATAACACCTAGACGGGCACGCATAGCTTCTTGCTCGCTTTGAGCAGCGCCTACTTCCTCGTCATTTTCAGACGAAGAATAAACGAATGAAGCTCCCCATTTAAGACCAGCTTCTCCACCAACGAAAAGACCAATATTGTTCTCTTCTTTAGAGTTAGCAGCTGTTAAGCCACCAGCTTGTCTCATGATGTGTGAATCATTTGTTTCATCACCAAGATAAACACCGTAAACCATGTTGTTCTTAGCAACGAATACACCACCGTCAGCACGCGGCGCAGCCGTTGTGTCTGAAGTATTAGCAGTGTTTCCCCATTCATAAGTTACAAAATTTTTGTAATTATTGATGTTTGCAACGTTAAGGAAAATATTACGGTTATCTTCAATATATGTAGAACCGTAAATATCTTCACCTAAAGCTTGCATACGTGCTTTAGAGGCGAAAGCTGGAGTAGCGATGATCGCTACTCCCAGGATTGTAACTAATAATTTTTTCATAGACGAATCCCCTTAGGCTTCAGAATTAGAATCTGTAAGTTACAGATGCACGAGACATAAGAGAGTCTGTTCTGATTTGACCTTGACCACCTGAAGTATCGTCAGAAACCGGAGCAGCACCAATGCCGTTACCGATTACGCCGTCAACAGATAGCTCGCCGAATTTAAGAGATGCACCAGCGTTAACTGATGTAGTTTCAGCAAGAGTACCATCACGAGCTGGAGCTGATTCATTATCAACTTTAGACATGATAGCTTGAGAGATTGAAGCGCGAAGAACTAACCATGAAGTTGCATCGTACTCAAGACCGATAACAACAGGTACTGACCATTGTTTATCTTCTTCAGAAACACCAGTATCTTCTTCTGATTTTTCGTTAACGTAAGAAAGCTTAGTGAAAAGAGTCGCTTTATCGTTAAGTTTGTCAGAACGTCCAACACCAACTTGGAATGAAGAATTTTCAGCATCTGCATCAGTTGCATCTTCTTCGAATTTGCTCATAGCATACTGACCGAAAGCAGTGTAGTTATCGAACTTGTATGAAGCACCGATTTCTAGAGCATTTTTACGCTCAACTTCAACTCCACCAGTAGCTTCTTCTTTACCTTGTACACCGTACTTAAGGTAACCAGCGATATCACCAGCAGTTACACCACCAGCAAGATCAATTACACCGACTTCAGAATCAGTCGCATCGTTTTCTGACTTAGCGTAAGTTGCTTGAGCACCCCATTTGATACCAGCATCGCCACCAACAAATAGGTCGATTGCGTTATCAGCACCAACAGTACCAGCACCAAGGCCAACACCATCGTTGAATGAAAGGTTACGACCAAATTGAGCACCGTAAACCATATTGTTGTGAGCGCGGAAAAGACCGCCTTCAGCGTTTGGAGATACTGTAGAATCAGTTGCAGTTGGAGCAGCAGCTCCGAACTCAAGAGATACTAGATCTTTGTGATTGTTTACTTCAGAAGGATTAAGGAAAACGTTACGGTTATCATTGATGTAGAATGATCCGTTTGTGTCTTCGCCAAGAGCCTGTAAACGAGCCTTAGATGCGAATGCTGGTGTTGCTAGAACTGAAAGTCCAAGTACAACGGCTAACTGTTTTTTCATGAAAATCTCCTTTTTCAAAATGACGTATGTCATTCGTATTCATGTATGAGCTATTAAAAAACTTTATCTATATACTATTAAGTTTCACCGAACACCTGTTCTCTTGGCAATGACTTTTTTTCGGATTGGAATTATTCGAGGTCCGATGAGTAGCAAAATTTTGACACTTACTGCCCCTACTAGAATGAAAAAGGCCACCGTTAGGTGGCCCATACAAAGAAGATATTGTGTTTTGTTAGAAGAGAATGTCGAACTTTAGAAAGTTAAATCTGAGGTCGCGGCTGTTCTTATAATACTCATCACGAATGTCGCCCCCATACCTCTTAAATTGTAATGAAATCGTCGGGGCATAAGAGATGTTAGCGACCGAATATGATCCCATGTCGAAGCGTTTACCACCTTCAATGGTTAAAAACATGTTGAAACCCGACTTGTCATCAAGCCCATCAACCTCATAAGAACCTCTTTCCAATCCTACCAGGGCAGAAAGCATAGGTGAGTTTTTGATATCTTCGGCCTGGAAGTTATAAAGAATTCCTCCTCCGGCACCGAATTCAGAAGTTAAAGCGTCTGCACGACCAAAATCAACATCTTCGCGGTTCCAGTAAACTTGGGCCTTCCACATTAATCCTACATATTCAGGAAAAGCCTGAGCGTAGTTCACATTGAATTTAAAAGTTGTATCGTCACGATCAGAACCTTTTCCTTCGTAGTGCTTAAATGAAAGCCCACCAGCGTAGGCCATATCAAAAGCGTCTACAGAGACGATTTTAGTTTGGGCCGCAGCTACAAATGAGAACGCAGCAATAATTAATGCTAGAAACAGCTTCATCTTTTCCCCTTGGAAAGTTGTCGTTATAAAAAATTAGTTTAAAAGAACTCGGGCAAGAAATTTTTCCTCAGCGAAGTGAGGCTTCATCGGGCTCATCTGGCCTATGAACTTGAGTGTCGGATAATCAAAGCCAATCTGTTCAATCAAACTGTCTTTTACGTCACTTATAAACATGTCTTCATCAAAACGGATGTATTCTTTTAAAATGTTCTGCTCAAATTCTGGAAATACTCTTTCTACAACCCGCTTCATCAGTTTAATTTTTGAAGCAAGATCTTCAGTTTGTGGCTCTTCTTCATGAATCAGAAATAAACCGTGGCATAGATGGCCATCATTTGTATTTTCGAATTCTACAATAAAGTGACCCCATTCATGAGTCATGCTTTGAGGAATGAAAAAAGTACGGTCATCACTGACAAATTCTTTTTTCATGAGCCAGGTAAGGGAAAGTGCTCCCTGAATCTTAGTCGACGAACAAACGTCGATTATATCAGGGGTCATATTTTCTTTATTCTTCAAGAAAGAAAGAAATCTTTTAGGCGACAGAGATGAGTAAAGATTCTCACAGCTGATTTTTTTGAAATCTTTAAATGTGAGCAGCCATTCATTTTTTTCAACTAAATCAGAGGATTCAGTTTTCTCAATTCCCTCTACGATACGGATATCGATATGGGTTGATATAATCGTGTCGAGATTTTCCCAGTCTTCTTTGGAAAACAAGGACTCAATATCGAGACGGTAACCACGATTTAAGAAGAAATGCTCCCCATCAAGAAGTTCCATCGATTTCGCTCGACCAGAAAACTCATGGAACTTCCCATCTTTATAAAACTGAGGGTCGTTTTTTTGAGCTGAAAGACGAACATCAAAAAAATTCTTATAGAGCTCGCCCATCGTCTGCTCAGAGCGGATCTGGGTTACACCATATTGGTAGTTTTCAATTAAAAGCTGTTTATTAACTAAACGGTTAGTCACGAGCCTGATTGACTCTGCAGGATAGCTCTTACGGAGCTCAAGGATTTTCAGAACAGAGCCCAGGTCAGAGCCCAGAACAACATTGCCCACAAAGGTAGCAACATGTTCATGCTGAAAACCTTTCTTCTGGTCTTTGAATTGCTTTAATAGTCCGAAACTCATTACAAAAGCATAAAATCAAAAACCCACTCTGGCGAGTGGGTTTTTGATTATTTTCATCAGGCTTTTTGTTTATGAGTCTATTTAATCGCTAGTTTATCGCCGGGAAGGATCTGTCGACGCTTGGTGATATGAGCGTTAGTGCGAATAATCGTGCTCATTGGTACACCTGTTCTTTGGGCGACTTTCCAAAGAGAGTCCCCTTTTTTAACAGTGTAAAAGATTGAAGGATTTTTTATTTTCTTCCCTTTCTTTAAGTACGAGCTGATTGTTCGATAATTAGCGCGCTTGTTGTAGGCCATGCGACGGTTTCTATTCTTCTTCGATTTCTCATAGATATCGGCGTACATATCGGCCTGAAGAGAGTGATCTTCACGAAAAGGTAAATGAATAACAGTTTTTGGATCAAGTCGAGCCGCTGAAAGATCCGGATTCAAATCGGCCAGCACATCGACCGGCACCTTAAACTTTTTAGAGATCTGAGCAAAAGATGAAGAGCTTGATGGCACATAAGTTTTAAAGTTATCAGCGACTACTGAATCTTTATCTTTATACTCTTCCCATGAGTCTTTTGCACCAACCGGGACTCTGAGCGGGTAGCTTTCCACGTAAGGAGGAACCTGCCAGCGCACGATTTCAGGGTTGTACCGTTTAACTTCTTCAAAATCTAATTCAAGAACTTCCGCTACCTCATAAAGGTCAGCATTTCCTTTAACCATGATTTCCTCATAGTCCAGGGCCTTTTCAAATGCGATTTCGTTAAAACCAAAAACATCTAGGTTTTTACCAATGATAGCCAGGGCCATAATCTTCGGAACATAGTTCTTAGTTTCCGGGCGAAGGTAGCGGCCTTTGGTAATTTTCCAAAAATCTTTTGTATGGTACATGCGGATAGCGCGACCAATTTTTCCTTCACCGGCATTGTATCCCGCTGTAGCAAGTTCCCATGATCCAAAAAGGTTATGAAGTGTCTTTAAGTAATTAGCTGCTGCAATGGAAGCTTTGAGCGGGTCTCTTCTTTCATCCACATACCAATCGATATTAAGACCAAATTTTCTTCCTGTGTAAGGCATGAACTGCCACGGCCCTACGGCCTTGGCCCAAGATCGGGCATGGTTGGTAAAACCAGACTCGGCCATCGCTAGATAAATCAAATCCCGTGGAAGACCGTTGTCGGCCATGATTTTTGATAGAACCGGAGCGTAGCGACCTGCTCTTTGAGTGTAATTCACAAAATGTTTGCGGCCTTTTGTTGTAAAAAACTTCACCCACATGGCCACTTGCTTATTCCAGGTAACAGGAATATCAAATTTTGTATTTCTTAGACCGAGTGCTCGTGCACCCTCAGCTTCAATTTCATAAATATTCAGTGGTGCTGTGAAAGTTTTGGAATGGGCACTTCCATGAATACAGCCTTTGCAATTAGGAAGATCTTTTTCTATGAGATGTTCCTGAACGCGGTAGTACTCAGCTTGCTCGGCAATCTCTGGATTATAAGATTTTTTTGAAGATTTTCTTTTACTCGTACAACCCGTAACTAAAAGGGAGAGCAGGAGAACAGTAAGCGCCAGTTTATTCATCATCGAAAGTCCTTAATCAATCAGAAGTAAGAAGCATACTTCCACTTTAAAAGCATAAACCATTCAGCGACCTGAACAAGCTAGGGGCAAAAATTGATGTCCCTACAGCTGGTCCTATCTCAAGGTATCAACAACTTAAATCTTCATTTCCGTCGGACCAAATGCGTCTTTACTAAAAAATAAAAAAAGCAAAACAGTCAACAACTCGTTGTGGTAAAATCTTGGAATGCTTAGCTACCTAATGATCTTGCCATGCCTCCTACTAATGTTTCAACCTTTAAACGCAAAAGTTGAAGCACCAAATTATAATTTCAGTCTCGATACATTGGCCGACTTTGCCCCAGGAAAGAGTAGATCTGAAATTGAAAAGAAGTATGGCAAAGCCGAAGTGATGAGTAATAAGAGTGGGACAGAGACATTAAAATTTTACGCTGCTCACATCAGATATAAATTCCCTGTTTTAGTGCAGACAAATAAAGAGGGAGTTGTTTTAGATTATTTTGCTAAGCTTCCGAGCTATTTTCTGCATGATATCTTTTTTCAATCGATTATTAATCGCCTAGGTAAACAAAAAACTTATAAGAAAGTCGGCGAAGAAGCGGTTTACACCTGGGAGAAAGATTCTCTACTCCATGTGTATTCCGGTGCCTGTACTATTACCTGCTTTCCAGTTTTCTATAGCGTCTCTCCACTTGAAAAAAAACCTGGATTTGTTTCTCTCATAGAAACCATGAAGAATGCAGTGCCGAAGCCTTAGCGCTGAATCAGTGGATTTTTAATATTAAGCTTCTTGGCATACATCAATATAAAAAAGGCTCCCGGTATCATCGTAAGGCAAAGGATCTGCCCCATTGTAAAGTAGCCCATATAGTATCCAAGTTGAGCGTCAGGCTCACGAAAAAACTCTGCAATAAAACGAAAGACTCCATAGCCTAAAAGAAAAGTTGCACTACACACTCCATAAAAACGTTCACGTTTATGGATGAGAAAAAGCATAACGAATAAAATCAGCCCCTCCAGAACACCTTCATACACTTGAGAAGCGTGTCGGGGAAAAGGTCCTGCTCCAGGAAAAACCACTCCCGCCCAGGAATCAGTGACTCTTCCATAAAGTTCCCCATTAATAAAATTTCCTATTCTTCCAAAAAATAATCCCGGAGCTCCGGCCACGGCCATACCGTCAGCAATTTGGAAGAAATGGAGATTATGCTTGCGCGCAAAAAGCCCTGTGGCCAGACACATCCCTAGTACTGCTCCATGAAAACTTAAGCCACCTCTCCAGAAGGAAAGAATCTCTGAAAGATTTAAAGAATAATATTCCCAGTTATAAACCAAAACGTAAAATAACCTCGCTCCTGTAAACATCCCAATTATAAGCCAGGTAATAAACTTATCTATTTCGTATTTGGGAAGAGGCCAGAAATTTTTGTCAGAAAGATATTTAAGAATGAGTGCGCCAACAATAAAACCAAGAATATACATGAGACCATACCAGCGAAGCTGTACGTGACCGAGAGAAAATAGAACGGGATCAATCCATGCTTGATTCATGCAGCAAGTTTATAAGAGGAACGTGTTGAAGACAACTAGAGAGTGGCCGTCATTTCAGATACTGAATGTGTCGCATTTACATTGGCACTCATATCCACAATGGCACGCTTCATAAGATTGGTGATTCCATTAAAACTCAGTAAGCATGTACTTACACTCAGAAAACTTATCACATCTTCTCGCCCCATTTGCGCAGCTGATTTGAATTCCTTATCTTTCCGGAGTATTTTTAACTGAGAAGTCAGTCTGACTTCTCCACCATTTGAGAATATGAATTTTTTATTCCAGTCGATAAATACAGCTTCTCCAAAAGACTGACCTTGCTTCATTATGACCACTGAGCCATCCTTCATCGTTCCCCAGTAGCTAAGTACACCCTGATCTGCCAGCGCCTGGGAAATGTAGCGGACTAAAATTACCCGAAAGCCCACCATTTGTTCGGTGTGAGTAATTTCCGAATGAAGTGCCAGATCCCATAGAGTTTTCCCCGTTGGCAGGGCCATAATTCCTACTTTCCTGTAAGTGTAAACTGGAACTCCTGCCTGAATGGAGAGAACTTCAGAACCATATTTTTCCATATCTGATCCATTCAATTGCTGATTCAACCTGGTTGAAGCAAATTGAATCGTCAACAGGCGGGTGTGAGATCTCTGAAGAGGAATTTTTTTGGATTCATTCTCTGAGAGTTCCGAAAATCCCAACTCGGTTAAAAGGTGAGAGAACTTCGGATTAAGCTCGTCCTCTTTAAATCTCAGGAATACTGGATAATCATGAGGTTTACGAAATTGAAAATAGTGCCATTTTGGGTTTTGCATAGGAACTCCTGTTAGACCTATCGGTCTGATAAAAATTCCTGTGAGGAGAGAATACCTGACGAAAATACAAGCAGATGGATCACTGTCAAAAGTTTAGACAGCAGGGAACTCTTACAACTGCCGCCCAGTTCGTCCGAAGGGACGTGATATAAATAGCGGATGAACAAAACGATGATTCCAGAGCCTTCAAAGGTTAAAAACCAGACGTCAAATGATGACTACATGGTGTTTGCTCGCCCACTTACGGCGAGACTTCTGGACGCTATGAACCTCGCTAAAAATTTCTCCAGTGGTCAGGGAGATTATCTTTATTTCGAAAGAAATCAAAAATCCATCCGCGTATTAGATTTGACAGGCGGCTATGGCTCTAATCTTCTGGGGCATCGACACCCTCGCCTATTGGGCGCCATAGATGAATGGAACAAATCAGGAGCCCCTTCGATGACTCAAGGTAGCCAGAGAAAGGCTGCTGGCGAACTTGCAAAAAAATTATCTGACATTCTTGAACGTGAAACCTCTGAAGGTCCATGGGTTACAAATCTCTCAAATTCGGGAACAGAAGCTATCGAAGCCGCCATGAAACACTGCCAGCTTCACTTTCGTCATAAACTTATTGAGCTCTCGCAAGAAATTGAAAAAGAAATGAACCAGGCGCTGATTAAAATTCGCCGTTCAGAACCAACACTACAAAGAAAGATACTTTTTAAGTTAAAAACTGAAATCGCTAATAAAACTGAACATCTGAATATGAATGATGAAAGAAAAAGTTTTTTTCTTCATCAGCTGGCCAATGCGCTTGATATAAATGAGCTGGTCGAGCTTATTAGAGAAATTAATGCAAAACAGATAAATCAGCGTCCGAAATTTATTTCGCTTAAAAAAGCATACCACGGCAAAACACTCGGAGCTCTTTCTCTGACCAGTAATGAAAGCTTTAGGCATGATTTTTTTCTCGGAGATGAATTTAATTCTCAAACTATTTTCATTTCGGCCCATGATGACTTGAATACTCTAGGTCAAATAATTGAAGAGAATAAGCAGGATTTATTATTCATAGCCTCTGGCCCTCGTGGGATCGCTGTAACAAAACACTCCTTTTCTTTATTCGCCGGTGCCTTTGCTGAGCCGATTCAGGGTGAGGCCGGTGTCCTGGAAGTTCCTTCGAATACTCTGGCAGTACTAAAGAAATTTTCACTACAAGAAAATTTTCTTTTAGTTTTTGATGAAATTCAATCAGGAATGTTCAGAACTGGTCTTATGTGCGCCGGGAATCACACAGACATCACCGCCGACGTCTATACTTTTTCAAAATCCTTAGGTGGAGGAATTGCAAAAATAGCAGCAACCACTATCATCAGAAGAAAATATATCGAGGAATTCGGGTATCTTCATAGCTCAACATTTGCCGAGGATGACTTCTCATCTATGATTGCCCTGGAAGTGTTAAACCTTCTTGAGTCAGACGAGTCACCACTGAAAGCAGGAATGGAGTCGGGAAATTATCTGATGGCCAGGCTTGAATGGCTTAAAAATGAATTTCCTGAAATTATCCATGAACTTCGGGGCAAAGGTCTCTTTCTTGCTTTAGAATTTAACCAATCTATTTTTAAGAATATGGGGTTTGAATTTAAACTCATCTGTGACAGTAAAATGCAAGGCTATCTGGTAGCTTCAGCACTCTTGAATCATGAGCAAATCAGAATGAATCCTTCTCTTTCAAATAATCTGACGCTGAGAATTCAACCTAGCTTATATTTTGATATCATCCAGGCAGAAGAACTTATCGGTGGTCTGTACAGACTTTGCACAGCAATCAAAGAGATCAATGTTAAGTATTTTCTTTCGGCCCTTTACCCGGATGAAACTATTGAGAATAAAAAAACCCCTGACACTATTGAGACTGCTGAACCAGGTAAGAGACCACTTGCCGTATTTCTTTGCCATATCATTAACGAGAATCATTTGCGCAACGTTACCGAAGCTCTAAAAAGCGTACCAGACGCTAAGCTTTCTCAGAAATTAAATCTTACAAAAGACATTGCCGAATTTCAGATTTATCACCGTCAAACTGTAAGAGATGAGAATAACCGCGAGATGGATGTCATCATGATGGGAATCCCACTGAGTTCAGAAGAGTTAAAAAAATCATTCATTTCTAAGAACAAATATAAAATCGTTCAAAAAGTTCAAAATGCCATCGACTACGCAAAAGAGTTGGGTGCTTCTACTGTTGGACTTGGGCAGTTTACGTCCATTGTTTCAGGTAATGGTCTTTATCTGAACCCGCGTGGCTTGAACCTTACAACCGGAAACGCCTACACTATTTCACTGACCATCCAGTCTGCCCTGCGTTCGGCACGCGAAAAAGGATCGAATCTCAGCACCTCAACCGCGGCCATGATTGGAGCGGCAGGAAACATTATGTCAGTAGCCTCTTCTTTAATGGCCGATCAGGTAGGGAAACTTGTTCTTATCCATCACTCGCCACTTGAATCAAGTTTAAAATTTCAAGAAGCCGTCTTACGTATTGTGAGGGAAATTTCACAATCTGACGCCGACACAAAACTAGTCGCGACTATTAAAAAATTCTGGAATGAAGAGTTGGGAGTTTTAAACTTTATGCAACTACCAGAAATTCAAAATGTTCTCGTTGCGACTGCCGACTTAACTCAAATAAAACATGCAGATATTATTTTAAGCGGTACAAGCTCCTCCACCGGTTTTTTAAGTCTTGATATGTTTAAAAAAGGAGCCGTCATAGTAGATATTGCTGTGCCTCCGACGATCAAAAAAGATCTTTTAGACAAAATTCATTCAGAGCGCCCAGATCTCACCTATCACCTGGGAGGGATTGCCAAACTTCCTAAGGAGCAGTCACTTAATTTTTTTATTTTTCCACTGGCAAAAAATGAAAGTTTTGCCTGCATGGCCGAAACCTTTGCTATTGGTTTTAGTGGAAAGAAGAACTTTTTAAATATCGGAGATCTCAACAAGTCGATTGTGGCTTCGGTCACCGAATTGGCCTTGGACGCTGGATTTACATTGGGTAAGATTAAAACCAGCACTTCACTTTAATTTTTTTCCATACAAAACATACTGAGAAAAGAGCTCGATGGATTCCGGATTAATAGGTCTTCGGGAGGGCGAGTCCGAACTCTGATAACAGACTAATCCCTTCCCAAAGAAAAAGGCCCGGTTCGTAAGTTGTTTAGAAGTCTTAATCTGAACTCCCTTGATATCTTCTCCGTTTGGCCCAGGCACTTTTCCTACGTAGGCCATCATAAGAGTCCTGAAATTAGTTCTAAGCTTAATTAATAAAAATATTTTAGAAATGAATGAAAGTTTTTTTCCCTTAATGTGCTTTAAAACTGGAAGGGGATCAGGATAGTTGATACTAAAACCCACCGGACTGCCATTGAGTTCAACAATCATCGAGTACCACGGGTGGATGATAAACTTAAAATCGTCGTAAACAACCTTAAACTGCTCAAAGGAAATTGGTTCAAATTCCGGCATATGACTAAAGGATCTTTCAAAAAGGTCATGAACAATCCTGATTTCTTTATCCCATTCGCCGAGCTTGATGGAGCGAACTTTAAGATCACCATCATGAGGAAGCCTGGCCGCCTTAAGCTGCTTTCTTTTGCGCATAAAATTTTTAATAATATTTGCACGACGGACTTTGTAAGTATCCCAGGTTCCAATTACAGCATAACCTGTATTGGCAAAAAGTTCGTGGTAGTAATCCGGATACAAAGGCTCACCAAAAATTGGGTGACCTCCACCGGGTTTCTTAATCCGATACTTAATAAAAAAATTCATATCTACCGGAGTCTTAATTTCATTTAGACCTAACTCTTTGGCGCATATGTCAACTTCGCTTATCAGCATCCGTGCCACATTCAGGCTATTAACCCAATCGATAAAGCCTAGGTTTCCAACTGTAGAGCCCTTTCTCCTTGATAAAATGCATTTAGCTATAGGTTTATCATTTTCCGTGAGTAGAAAGCCCATCCATTCATAATCAAGCGCAAAAGGTGAATCAGGATGAAGAATCTTTTTATAATCGGCAATTGACTCAGGAAAATAAGTCGGCAAATGTCCCTGAAGTTCAGCCTTCAAATCCATCAACTGAAGAATTTTTTCTTCATCCCATTTTGAAAAACGAGTCACTTTCATGCGCGGGCCTTAAACTTCATAAGGGTGTTATTTTTAGGTCTTAATGTAAGACCTGCTTCAGATTTTTGAACTTCATTATTAACAATGGACCATTCAAAAGCGTGAACGAGGTTTGCCAGTATAATTTTTGATTCCATACCAGCAAAAGAAGATCCGATACAGGCCCTTGCTCCTAAACCGTAAGGATAAAAAGTGCCTTGGGGGAGTTTCTTTTTATCTAAAAATCTTTCCGGATAAAAATCCAGGGGCCTGTCCCACAGATCAGGGGCCCTGTGACTCAGATAGGGAGAAAGAATCACGTTGGTCTTCTTAGGAATTTTCAGTGAACCAAGTTCGTCATCAGTTTTGGCCATCCTCATAAAGGCCCAAACCGGAGGCATGAGGCGCATAGATTCATCAATCACTGCCGAAATCCAGGGAGCATTATTTAGCTTTTCAAAATCTTTCATAAGATAAAACTGATCAGCTTCATTTTTACAACTCTCAAAGTACTGAGGATTTTGTGCCAAAAATATCATAGTCCAGCTCATCGTATTGGTTACAGTCTCATGTCCTGCCATAAGGAAAGTGAGTATTTCATCTTTGATAAGATTCATTCCCATTTTTGAGTCTTGATTTTCTTCATCTTTTACATCGATGAGAAGCTGGAGCATGTCTCGGTTTTGTATTCCACTCTTTGATCTTGATTCAATAAGATCAAAAACAAAGCTTTCAAATTTTTTCTGAATCCTCCGTATCTTCAAGTGCCTCGGCAATGGGAACCAGAAAGGAAGCCTGATGGCGGCACGGGTCCGATCGGTAACAAGTTCCATCAGAAATAAAATATCATCTAACCAGGTATCAAGTTCGGGTGTCGCCTTTTGACTAAACAGAGTATTGAGGACAATTCTCCAGGTCATTTTATTCATGAAAGGAAAGATATCCATGGTTTGCCCATCTTTAAGCTCACTCATCATCTCATTAACAGTAAAATCCATTTGAGTGGAGAAGTTATAAACACTTCTGATGTTCATAATCGGCCGGATAAGCCTGTATTGCTTATTCCAGGAGTCTCCATCATTGGTGATTAGACCCTCGCCTAAAAAATCTTTAAGAATTTTAGTTGTCCGGCCTTTCGAATAAGAAAGATTTTTTTCTTTAAGAATATGAACAACATCATCCGGATGACTCAGGATTATCATTTTTCTTCCAAGAATATTAAGCTCGCTCCGGTGACCATTCAGATCGAACTGCTTCTGAAAAAAAGCTAATGGATCTGAACGATAATCTTTAATAATGCCCAGAGACTTAAACAGACTCATAATTTGGTAACCTCACCAGAAGATCCATCCACACGAATTAGATCTCCTGTTTGAATAGTTTGAGTTGAATTTTTAAGCCCGACGACAGTAGGAATTCCTAACTCCCGGCCAATGATAGCCGTGTGACTTAGTAGAGAACCTTTTTCTGAGATAAGGGCAAGACTACGGGACATGATATAGACCCATGCTGGATCTGTATTTTTTGTTACGAGAATAAATTTTTCAAGATTGCTTTCCATGGCATCAATGGGATTTTCTAAAACCAAAGCGCGCCCTTCAACAATTCCTGGAGAGACACCATAACCTTTCATTGGCCCCAACGTGACTGAAGTTTTTATTTCGGGAAGCTTCTCGTCTGGAACCCAACTAAGGAGCTCGGGGTAGGTTTTATCTTTTACCTGCCACTCCTTCCTTTCAAGCATTAATTCAAAGAGTCGATCGTAACTTAATGATCCTGACTGAAATTGAGACCATTCAGAATGGTTAAGTGAAAAAAAGTCCCGCAACCCCCACTGACTCCATTTTGGATCTTCAAGTGTCAACGTTTCTGCTAATTTAAGCATGAGCTCTCTTAAAAGATGATAGAAGCGTCCCCGCCATAAACGCGATGATTCACGAAATGAAATACATTCCCGGGTAAAGGTCAAGATTTTCTGATCAATAAGGCCGAATTCGAAATGAGCTTCTTCACTTTTTTTATGGTGAGTCGCCTGGGTTCTCTTTCCCCAACTTAAAAAAAGTTTAAACAGTTGAGGATCGTTTTTTAAGGGAAGACTCTCTATCTTTAATTCTTCAAATGAACGGTCACCATAAATCTCAAGAAATTTTCTAATCGCAATAACTTCCTTGGTCCATCCTTCATCCTCAAGATGCCTGAAGACTTCCTTATACGCATATAGACCCTCTTTTGTAGGGTATCTTTCAAAGGCCAGGATAAAATCTGAAGTTAAGGAGGCAGTTAACTCTTCAAATGCCTCGAGGGGCTTCATTGAGTCAAGGTTTTGTGACGTTTTCAGGACATCGATCACGTTGTCTTCAGTGAGGCCTTTCTGTTTCATCTGACGGGACAAAAGCGAGAGTCCGATCATAATAAAAACATCGTTGGCCACCGTCAGACCAAATCCCAGAGGCTTTTGAACTAAGTTGTGAAGATACTGGATAATAGCTGATGATGTATTTAAATTTTTTATTTCAAAAGATATATCTTTTGAAAGTTGATCCATGTCCATCAAAAAATTTTTATACCTGTTATCTTTCTTCCACGCAAACTCTGCAAGTTTATAAAGAGACATGGCCGTTTCGAAATTTGAAAGTAAGGTAGAGTGATAAGGAATGCTTGTTCCTTCCATCTTTCCTCCAATCATCTTATGCCAGTTATCAATATTTTTCTCACCACCAGGTAAGGCCCGCAAGACTGCATAGTAGTGTTCCAGATCATAGTATAGATGGTCATCCACATGACATATTAAGTGAGCATAATGACTTTTAAGAACATCTAGCCTCTCACCTTGGGCCCCCAATATTATGGCCGATTCAGTAAAAACATTCTCGTAAGCCCTTTTTACAAAAGAAGCTGTGAAGGGGCTTACATTTCCAGGGTAGGATTCAGATAAATTAGTATCTGCAAAAACTTTGATTTGAGGAAAAGTTCTTGTAATGGGTCTAATTTGAAAGATATAGAGATCATTGCCTAATAATCCCCACTCAATATCAGCTGGTTTACCAAAGGTACTTTCAAGCCTCAATCCCTCGTGAATAAGATCTTTTAGTTGATCCGAAGTTAAGACTCCGTCATTCGGGCCTGAAATTTTTTCTCCTAGCCTGGTCATTAAGTAATGATCCACATCAACCAGTCCGGAGACTACACCCTCACCCATACCAAAAGCCGCATCGATGGCAATTGCAGAGGTCGGATTAACCGGAGATCGTGTAAAGAGGACCCCACTTTTATCTACTGTGATTTGCTTTTGAATAACCACGGCCATTTTTAGAGTCGTCTGAATATTTTTTTGATTAATATACTGGAGAACACGTTCTGAATTAACTGATGAGTAGATATTTTTAAGTTTTTCTTCCCAGTTATTTTCAGTTACGCCCAGGAATGTTTCAAACAGGCCGGCAAAGCTCGCATCCAGATGATCTTCTCCAATCATCGAACTTCTCAAGGCTACAGTTTCATGCTGAGAGATAAAGTTTTTTATTTTATCTTTCAGATCAACTGGAAATTCATTAGTAAGAACATAATGATCAAATGTATCAGTGGTAATAACCAGGAAAGGGGCAACCCGGGCCTTCCATTTTTTTAGCTTTTGAAGGTGAAGACCTTTGCCCCCTACTTTCTCGATAGTCGATTCGTGATTCGAGGAGTGAATCCACTTCATATAAGAGCTGCGGCCATAAGAAAACCAATCACGACAAGAATCTGGCTTTCAGCGCTGATTTTTAGTGGAGCCTTGAGCTTTAGAGTGACAAGAAACCGCGCCGAAGGAAATATCATCAGGGTCATCAGAAATCCAAATACCCCTCTTAAAAACATCGGGCTGTCTAATTCAGAGAATATTCTAAACACTGTAAACGTATAAAAAAGCTGAAGAATTAGACATACACTTACAGCTATTCTCGGACCAAAAATCTTAGAATAAGTTGTATAATCCGTTTCCTCATCCGGACTTCGAATTTTTCGTGCAAATTCCCAATTTGTAAACAATAAACAAAGTGGGAGAATCAAATCTGCTTTATCCCACCCCACTCCTTCAAAGGCCGTCATCATTCCCAGCATGAGATAAATAAAATTAAAAAGTACTAAAGGATGGTGGCTTAAAAACGCTAATGGAAGACTTTCGCGCATTTGTTTCTCAATAAAAAACCATTTCAGCATCAGGTAAGTAAATCCCAGGCTTAAAATGGCCCAGCCAAAAACGATCCAAGATGAGGCACTGACTAATAAGCAATTCGCAACACAGAACACACCCAGAAATTTTAGATCAGTCTTTTGAACCTTTCCTGATGGCAGAGGACGATTTGGAAATTTTTTTTTATCATCTTCAAAATCTTTAAACTCATCCATGACCCTGATAAGCAAGGAAATACAAGTTAGATAAATAGCCGCTTGAAGCATCTGGAAATGAAAAACCACAGGAAGCCCTGAAAGTCTGAGGTAAAGCAGCTGAATAGAAAAAGCTGTTAAGGCGGTACCTAAGATAGCCGTCATGGGAAACATTTCGTTTAAATAGATACTTAAGCGTCTGATCATATGGGTTTCCTAAAAGGGATTTTTTCTCACTTTAAGAGAATAAAGCAAAACGTTAAAAAACAAATGCACAGCTGTTCCAAAAATGACAGTCGCGAGAAATACTTTGACCGACAGTCCAAAAAGAAGGTGATAGGCCAAAAGGCACCCAAAAACGGAGTCGGCCTGGTCTAGAACTATAAAGAATCCTTTCATCCTTTCAGAGGTCTGGCCTTCCTTGATTCCAAGACGGCGTTTTAGAAAAGAATTAGGTAATTCGGCCAGGCAGTAGGCCAATCCCAGGATCAAAGCAACGAACCATGAAGGCTGACTGCGAAATAGTGGAGTTGTTAAATCTAATAAACCTTCCAGGTACTGAACTAGGACCACACCTGGCCATGTGGCCAGCGGCATAACGACAAATCCCCGCCATGTTTTGTTCATACCGAACAATCTATGATGAATAGGTTTCTTAAAGTAAGATAAGATATCACTCTTTACGACAACCATGTGAAGAATGCCTCCGAAAATCAGAGGCAGCGCCAACAACAAGATTTGCAAATAATCTTCGGTGCTCAATAAAAATGAATTCATAAGTAGATTATATGCTGAATGAAGAAAATTCCTACCTTTTCAAATTTGCCTGGAAAAGTATCCGTCGCAATGCAGGTCGTAGTTTTTTCATTTGTTTCTCAGTTTCCCTGGCCGTTTTTATAGCTGTTTGGGTAGTGGCCTTCTTTGATGGGCTTAATCACCAGATAGAAAAAGCAGTTGTGAACACTAATACCGGTTATTTTCAGCTTCAAGATAAAAATTACGCCTCAACCACTGACTCCTCATCTCCATTAATATTTGAAAAATACAAACATCTTCTTAATGATCCTATCCTGAGTTTTTCTCCGGAACTTGTTCTCGATGGAAATATTTCCGCACCAGAAGGAGCGGCTGCACTGACAGTCTTGGGAATTGAGCCTAATCTGCATAAAAACTTTCTTCCTCTTAGTCAAAAAATTAAAGAAGGTAGCTTTCTTGATTCCAATGATGATGGCTCTGTTCTCATTGGACAGGATTTGGCGAAGTACTTTAACTATCAAATCGGTGACCAGATTGTTTTGAACTACCAGGATGTTAACGGAGAGCTCAGATCAGAATTTCTCCAGATAAAAGGCTTTTACAAATACAGCAGCAACACATTTGAAAAACGCTTTGTTTATATTAATCAAAAAACCTGGCAGAAACTTTTTTTCAATGAAGACCGGAGCACGATTCTTTTTAACCGAATAGTCGTGATGACTAAAAGTCTCTCCGAGCTTGATTTACTTTCAGACAGATTCAAAGATTCTGGTGTAGAAATCAAATCCTGGAAAAATATAAACCCTGAAATGGCCGTGGTCCTCGAGTTTCATGACGGTATGATCAGATTTTTTTTCGTGATCATCGGGATCACCATTATTATGACAATTCTCACCCCGGTTCAGATGCTTTGGCAGGAGAGGCTCAAAGAACTCAAGATGCTCAATATATTAGGCATCTCAAGTAAAAAATTCTGGAAAATCGGGTTATTCGAAGTTATTCAGATGATTTTTTGCGCCGGGATTTTGTCCTCAACATTTCTTATAACTATTATTGGTATTCAAAGCCATACAGGTATTGATTTTAGATTCCTCAACGATGGTGTCTCCATTGAGCGCGCGGGAATTAAACTTCCAGGTATCATCTATCCACAGCTCACTTTAGAACAAGTTCTAATCACTTTTTTGTTCGTTTTAATCGTTTTAAGTGTCAGTTACATCTGGTCAATTTACCGCACCTTAAAAAAACTTGAGGTGGCCCTATGAATAGTTTTCTCTATCTCATCAAGTTTAGTTATAGAAACCTCTTTCGTGTTCCTAAAAGAACACTCATTATGGTTCTTTCATTAAGCTTGGGATGCGGATTCATTATATGGGATCTCAATTTTGCGAGTTCTGGATCACGGGAAATCATGAAGGAATTTCTGGCACAATACGCCGGACAATTTCATGTAACTCATAAAGAGTTCTATGATGTAAGCAATAAAAAACAATTTGATATGTTTAAAACAATCTCCGATGACGAAATTTCGGATAAGTCCATATTTGAAAAATCCAGCAAGCGAGTGGTAGCTCCAGTATTTATATCAGGTGAAAAAAAGACTCTCGGCGTTCTTCTGACTGGTCTGGATGTTGAGAAAGAACTTGAGCTATCAACTCTCTATAAAGCAGTCACAATTGGAAGTTTCCTTAAAAAAGAAGGCCATAAAGATATCATCATGGGCAAAAAATTTGCCCGTCGGCTGGAAGTTCAGGTCGGCGATGAGGTTGCCGTTATCGGGCAGGCCATAGATGGCTCTGTCGCTAATGATTTATACAGAGTTTCAGGTTTACTTGACTTTGGTGGAGGCGATCTTGAAGAATCGCTGGCCTTTACTCAATTAGCTTCAGCTCAGGAACTTCTCTCAATGCCACCAGAGAGATTTCACCAAAGAGTCAGTTTTGATATGTCTGATGGCCCACTTCCCGTCTATCCGACTCTTGGAGTAACCCCATGGCCGGAACTACTTCCAGAAATTGGTGTATCCATGCAGTTCATTGATAATTTCACATGGATCGTCAGTGTTATTATTGTCGTCGTTGTAAGTCTTGGGTTATCAAACACACTTATGATTACCTTCTTTGAGAGAGAACAGGAGTTTACTAGCCTCAACATCATTGGGGCACAAACATCCTGGATCACAGCTGCCCTCATGATTGAAGTTTTTATCATGGGTACCATAGCTGTTATTTTTGGATCATTTCTGGGTTTTCTAGCCACCACTTATTTTAATCACTATCCCATTAACATTGAAATATTCACTGATGGAAAACCAATCATCATGGGTGGCATGGCACTGGCGCCATTGATCAGGATTTATTCAGTCTCAAAATATTACTGGCAAGTGCCCCTTATGATTTACTTTTTTCTCATTCTTACGATGATTTATCCGCTTATCCGTGTGATCCGCAGGAGCAAAAATGCAATTTGAACTTTCTCATATCGACAAGGTTTACATCAGTGCCGACGAAATAAAAGTTTATGGCGCTCATGATGTGAGTATTAAAATTCCTGAAGGCCAGTTCATGGCCTTGGTGGGTCCTTCTGGTTCAGGCAAAACAACAATACTAAATCTCATTGCCGGTCTTATATTACCGACGAATGGAACTCTAAAACATGGCGACGCTGACATCACATCCATGTCTTTGGAACAAAGAACTCAGCACCGCCTGGATTATATGGGATTTGTCTTTCAGGACTATCAACTGCTTCCCATACTTACTGCAGCTGAAAACATTGAGTTCCCACTCCAACTCAAAGGTTTCTCAAAAAAAGAAATTAATGAACGAGTCAATTGGGCCCTGGCTCAGGTTGGTCTTGAGAAACTTGGTAACCGATTCCCTAAACAACTCTCAGGTGGCCAGCAACAGAGGGTTTCAATTGCACGGGCCATTGCCGGAAGGCCTCAGTTAATTCTGGCGGATGAACCCACCGCTAACCTCGATTCAAAAACAGCGGCAGAGATCATTGAGCTATTCTTAAAGCTAAATAAAGAGTTTAACCTCACGTTCATATTTTCAACCCACGATCAAAGACTGATTGATCAGGTGAGATCAGTGCTTTATGTGCAAGATGGAAGAATAAGTGAAAAAAAGGTCAATAATGTTTAAGCAAATTTTTCGTAAAGATATCGTTTTCTGTATTGCATTGGGTGCAAATGCCAACAATGCTGATGAATGGTCAAAATATGCAGAGAAACAAATGCGCGGAGATCGTTCGCAGGCAGAAATAGTGATGACGATTGAAACACCTAACTG
>DLGL01000060.1:27427-68100 GCA_002482685.1 Bacteriovoracaceae bacterium UBA7695
AGACGTTGAGGGTAAAAATCTAGCTCTGAGTACCATTACGTCACCGGCCAAAGAAAAGGGTATAAGAACTCTGCGTATTGAAAATAATATGTGGAATTACTTCCCAAAACTAAAACGTAAAGTAGCCGTCTCATCTTCAATGCTCCTTGCAAGCTGGATGGGCTCTGACTTCACCAATGATGACATCCTTAAGGCTTCATCTATGGCAGAAGATTATCAGCACATTTTTTTGTCTGATGAAAAAAAAGAGGGTGTTGAATATAGAGTCATTGAAAATAAGGCCAGGTCAGATGCCAAGGTTATGTGGCCTAAAATTGTGACCTATGCTTCAAAGGTGGACTGCCTGCCTCGTCAGTATCATTATTTTGATAAAAATAATAATTTGAAAAGAGTCCTCTTTTTGGATGATATCAAAACCTTCGATGGGCATAAAGTACCCACAAAATGGGTTATGCAGCCTCAGGATGATTTAAAGAAAAAAACTTCTATCCTCTATAAAAGCATGAAGTTTAATACTTCATTTAAGCCTTCGCACTTCACTCAAAAAAACCTAACGGATTTTTGATGAAACTTGGATTCATTCTACTCATACTCCTCTCCTTCAAGGCCTGGTCAAAAGTCGACAGCGATTTCTCGGGGAATGTTGAAGCCCAACACAGGCATTCCTGGAACAATAAGATGGCCAAAGATGATCTTTTTCAGGATTGGGATGAAGAGGATTTTTTCCTGATGTATGGAAATCTTAATGGAAAATTTGAGTTTGATAATTCAAGAATTGAGAGCAATCTCTTTGCCCGTTATGCCCACTCAGATTTATTTAAAAGTAGACCCGCCCCCCTTCCCCCTTTTGCGGCCCCTCAGATTTTCACCTTTCCTAATAAACTGGTAGCAAGAGATCTCTTCAAGCTTCAGCACACTCATCAAGATGAGAACTCAAAGGAAGAGCTGATTCTCAATAAATTCTTTTATGAGACAAGCTTAGGAAACCACCGATTCATGGCCGGAAGGATGTACATTAATTACGGGCAGGGAGAAATATTTAACCCCATTAATCCATTCAACCAGCCGACAGGGCTTACTTCTATCTCTCAGGTTGCTCAGGGTAATGATGGATTTAATTTTACCTACTACGCTAGTGAGGGCCACACGATTGATCTTTATTACCTTGGTGATAAAAGCTTTGATGATTATGAAGGTAAGATTATCTCAACCATTTGGGTGCACGGTGAATACCAATTGGGTAATGAGCTCCAAATAGATTATGTGTTAGGACAAGATCAAAAACGCGATAAATTAGGTGGTCAGATTCGCTACAATCTCACTGAGGCGATGATTTTTGCTGAGACTCTTTATCAAAGCGACTATGTCGATGACACGCCTTCAAATCCACTCTGGGACTTCATGCTTGGTTACGATCAGCAGATGACCAGCAAGTGGCACTTGCGTGCAGAAGCGGGATATCAAAAAACAAACCGCTTCACAGGTTTGAATAACACACTCAATGAGCGTTTTCTTCCGACTGAATATTTTATAGCTTTTGCCAATCAATTCGAGATTCATCCACTGATTAAGCTAGGAGGAACGATCGTCAATGATGTGAAAACTGGCTTCACCTATTTTATTACGCGAAATACGTTTGATTTGGGTCACAACACGGAATTAGATATCTTTGGTTATATCCCCCTGGCCAAGGGAGATGATATTGAAAATCCTGCTCAGAAACTTGTAACAACCGACGTTGGGATGGCCTTAAGGACTTTCTTCTAAAATTTCAATCTCACCAGTTTTTCCATTCATTCTAATGTGAGCGCCATTTTTTATGATCTTTGTTGCTCCGGTTACATTAAGGATGGCCGGAATTCCGTATTCCCTGCCAATGACTGCTGCATGTGACAGTAATCCACCCACTTCAGTGATAACTCCACCTACTCGGGCCAGCACAGGTGTCCAGCCAGGATCAGTAAAGCGCGTGACCAGAATATCATCCTTGGTCAGGTCTGCAGTTTGATGGATGTCTAAAATTACCCGGGCCCTCCCGGTAATCACTCCGGCACTACAACCAATACCATTCAGGTCAGTACCCATTTTAATTTGCTGAAGAATCGCCCCTCCAAAGTCATTTGGAGCATCGAACTTTCGGTACGCTTGATAATGAAGATAACGGTCCTCTAAATCAAAAAACTTGTTTTCATCGCTAGTAAGAAGTTGCTTTATTTCATTTAAATCGAGCATAAAAACAAGTGCCTCTGGAATCTGTAATCGCTTACCAAATTCCAATACTCCCAGACGTAGTAAATAATAGGCCCTCGTTGAATATGACCTCATCTCTTCCCGAATAAGTAGAAAGTTTCTCGAACGCATCAGATTTCTAGTAAATTTTGACCGAGCGAAAAAGTGTAATCCCCCACTTAGACGATTCACAGTTTCTACGTAGGATTGATTCGAATGATTTCCCGTGGGCGTAAAGGCCTTTACCAACTCATCCACCCAGTGTTTGTTCTCACCCCACCTGGGCACAGTTAAATCTAATTCGGCCGGACCATGATGGTAATGAAAACTCAAAAACGATTCTCTTTCTTTATAGTAACTGTCAGAATCAAACCCATAAAAATCTGCCTTCCGTGCAAGTTTCGCTAAATCTCCCTGGACATCCAGGTGAGAGACGCCTTCAAGATGACCCATGAGTTCGATTTCATCTCCACTTTGATAAGTTTTTATTTTTTTAAGTTCGTTTTTAAATTCAGATTGGAAGTTGGAATTATTGTAAATAGTACGAAAGTAATTCTGCTCGGTGAGCTTTTGAAAATGAAGGACTTCGAGAAACCATTTTTTGAATGCATTCTCGTCCATTTTGGGCAAAAACCTGATGGCCGACTTGAGCTCTTCATCGCGAACCACAAACTGATCCCTAAATTGGTCAACCATGATTTCGCAAGCTGAAAATTCTCGGTTTAGCCCCATGAGTACAGGTATTGAATGGATTAAAGACGCTAAAGAAAGGGCCGTCACTTGCGGTCCACTTTCTCCGTAATCTTTTTGGATGCCAAGATCCCGATCAAAAGCTTCTTCATTAAATCCAGGTATGAGCTTCAGACCTTCTTTAACGGCACCTGCATTCCAGTAAACTCTCCCATAAAAATTATAAATCCACTGGATCTCATCAGGATTTTTGATGAGGTTAATTTTTTTGAAGTAATCCCCCATAGAAAACTGCAAAGCATTCCTGTAGGCAGAGAACATTAGTGGCGAGCATACGCGGGCCGAGATCCCACCATCCTTGAGATCAGCATTTGTCATCTCAGGAACATCCGTCCTAAAGGAGAAGGTAGTAATGGGACGTGATTGAAGAATATGGAGTTTTCCGCTTTTATCTACCGCCCATTCAATATCCTGAGGAGATCCAAAGTAGGCCTGGATTTTTTTAGATTCAAGAACAAGAGTTAACAATAGCTTTTCATCGATGGTCGTTTTCTCGGTATTAACGAAATGAGAAGTAAGCTTATTACGTTTGATATTATAGGTCGCTGATGAGGGAGTGACGTGCCCCGATACCAGGCGCTCGCCCACACCTTCGCAGAATTCGAGATAAAATTCCTCTTCAAAGCCATTTATGGGATTTAGGGTAAAAAGAACGCCTGCAATCTGAGGATCAATCATTTTCTGGACAAGCACACTCATCTGAAGGCTTTCCGTTGAAGCTTCCATATGTTTAGTTAAAAGATAATCTTTTACCCGCTGAGAATCGCGAGAATTTAAACATTCATCAATTTTCTGCTCTAATTCAGAAACAGATGAAACGTTCAAAAACGTTTCATACAAACCTGCAAAACTGGCATTGGCCATATCTTCCATCGAACAACTCGAGCGCACGGCTACCGGAAAACCACCTATACTTTTCACTAATTCAGAAAGATCCGCTGTCCTGGATTGAACCACAAAACCTGCAGGCACATCAAAGCCAGCACTTTTAAGAAGGTGTAAATTGCGGGCCTTTCCTCCCAATGATCCCAAAAGGGAGTCAGGAATCTGGCCTAAAAGGAAGACGGTCATGGTTTCTTAACGGTCTAAACACTTGGATAGTTAAAGAATTATCAACCTGACTCAACTAGTCAGAAACATCCCCACGGAATTCTTCCCTTGAAAGCCCAGCTCCCCGCTCCAAACCGTTGACTTTAGCACCATTTGCGCTTACAAATGGTCTCTCAAATTAACTCACCTAGGGACTAAAGCAGGAGCAATCCTCCCCGGCAGGTGGTATTTCTCGAAGGAGTCCTCATGTATTCGGTTGTAGAAATTAAAGGTCACCAGTACAAGCTAAGCGCTGGCGACATGATCGATGTAGAAAAAATCGATCTCGAAGAAGGTAAAACAATTACTTTCGATTCAGTTCTTCTTATCGGTGGTGGTTCAAAAACTATCGTTGGAGCTCCAACTGTTGGCGGCGCTAAAGTTACAGCTACTGTTGTAAGACAAGCTCGTACACGTAAGATCTTAGTTCTTAAACGTAAGCCAGGTGCTTACCGTCGTAAAAACGGTCACCGTCAGTGTTACACTGCTCTATTCATCACTGAAATCAATGATGGCCAAGGCGGAGTAACTAAAGCTGAAGCTAAAAAATCAGCAGCTAAGAAGTAATTAACAAGAATTCAATTTTAGGAGACTAGATATATGGCACATAAGAAATCGGGTGGTAGTACATCCAACGGTCGTGACTCAAACCCAAAAATGCGCGGTGTAAAAAAATTCGGTGGCGAAGCTGTTATCACTGGTAACATCATCGTTCGTCAGAAAGGTACAAAGTTCCACCCTGGTGTTAACGTAAAAATGGGTCGTGACTTCACGATCTATGCTATGTGCCCAGGTACAGTTCAATTTGGTTTCTTTAACAAGAAAACAAAAATCATCTCTGTAGTTCCTGCTTAATTGATCTTTAAAGATACTTGAGATACTGAAGGGGAGCTAAACAGCTCCCCTTTTTTATAGGTAAATCCGTCGCGAAGATGGTTAGGTTTTTATGAAGTTTATTGATGAAGTCGACATTGAAATTGTTTCTGGTAACGGCGGTAAAGGTTTCGTAGGCTACCGCCGCGAAAAATATGTACCCTTGGGCGGACCTGATGGTGGTGACGGCGGCGAAGGCGGCAATGTCTACTTTCAGGGTGACGAAGGCTTAAATACCCTCATGCATTTCCGCGGACTAAAAACTTTTGTTGCCGAAGCTGGTGGCAATGGTGGCGGCTCAAATATGCAAGGGGCCTGTGGTGTAGACATGATTCTTAAAGTTCCGGTAGGAACTATGATCATTGACCGGGAAACTGGAAACCTCATTACCGATATTACTGAACATGGTCAGATGTTTAAGGCCATTGAAGGCGGTCGTCGTGGTAAAGGAAATGCCCACTTCAAAACTTCTGTTAAACAAACTCCCAATTTCGCTCAAAACGGTGAAGAAGGTAAAAAACTTCTTATTCACTTAGAACTTAAGCTTCTTGCCGATATCGCTCTCATCGGACTTCCGAACGCAGGAAAATCTACATTGATTAGTGCTATCAGTTCAGCTCGTCCTAAGATTGCTGATTACCCATTCACTACCCTAGAACCAAACCTAGGGGTAGTTGAACTTGGCGATAAGCAGATTGTTGTGACTGATATTCCAGGACTCATCGAAGGTGCTGCCGACGGTAAAGGGCTGGGAGTGAAATTTTTAAAACATATTGAAAGAACCTCAGCGCTTGTTCACCTTGTAGACTGCTCTATGTTTCTCGAGGAATTTGAGGCCATTGAAGCTTATATGACCGTTCGCCAGGAGCTGGAGAACTTCAACCCTGAACTTCTGAATAAAAAAGAGATCGTGGTTTTAACGAAAATTGATGCCATGACAGAGGAAGAGATCGAAAAATTCAGATCCAGCATGGAACTTCAGCTAGATAGAAAGGTTCTTCCCATCTCAGGTATCTCGGGACGAAACATTGAACTTTTGAAGCAACTCATGCTAAAAACCAAAGAAATTATTGATACAGAAAAGAGTGAGACTTAAATATGGCCATCAGCGAATACGTATTAACAGAAGTTAGTAAAGTTGTTCAAAACCCTGGTTTTGAATTTCCTCTTAATCACGCCATGGCCGCTGCCTGGATTGTGGCCAATTTTAAGGGTGAAAACCTAAAGATTTTTGATCTTCGTAAATCAAGTGCCCTTTGCGACTACTCTATTATCGCCACTGCTCAAAACGCCACTCAAGCACGAGCGATGGTTGATGAAATTTCCGCCAATCTTAAAAACGTTGGAGCCTCTCTGGTTAGTTACGAAGGATATGAGTCAGCTGACTGGATCCTTCTTGATACAGGTGACATCATCGTTCATGTTTTTAATGGTACAGCACGAGATGTGTACGATCTTGATATGATCTTCGTTAAAAATCCTCAGGTTAAAATTCCTGAAGAGTTCTATTTTGGTAAACCTACTGACGTTGCCACAGAAAAAGCTGACCTGAAAGGTTACTTCTAATTTGGCGCGGGCGATTCATTTAATCGTCGTCGGAAAACTCAAGGACTCTCATCTTGAGGCCATCGAACTTGATTACCTGAAGCGCATCACTAACCCCACCGTTGAGATTCATGAACTTAAAGCTTCAGCAGAAAACAAGACTGCCGAAGGCGAAGCTATACTCAAGAAGGTGAAGGATCTTGGGGGTGGGCACTGCGTGGCCATGAGTGAGTGGGGAAAACGGTTTACCTCAGTTGCTTTTGCTGAGTGGAGTCGAGAACACCTGGAGCGCTCAAGTAAACTCATCTTCATAATTGCTGGTGCTGAAGGCTTCTCTCACGAAGTTCTCTCTCTTTGCCAAGAGCGTCTTTCCCTTTCAGAGCTGACTTTCCCTCACAAGTTGGCCAGAATACTTCTGGTAGAACAACTATACCGGGCGCAAACCATCAGGTCCGGTCACCCTTATCACAACTAGGGATTTTGTATGCATTCAATTCAAGGATTAAGTCCGCGTGTACTGCTGGTGATTATGGATGGCTACGGAATGAATCCAAGCGAACATAAAAATGCTATCAGGGCAGCTCACAAACCAAACATAGATCATATTTTTGCTCATTACCCGTTAACAACTATTCAGCCAGGTGGCGAAGCGGTTGGTCTTCCTAAGGGTGTTGCAGGAAATTCTGAAGTTGGTCACATCAATCTGGGTGCTGGGCGTCCGGTGAGACAAGACCTGGTCAGAATCAACGAAGCTATCCAGAAGAAAACCCTAGAGACTATGCCTAAAATGCAGGAGTTGATTAACTTTGCCCGAGCTGGAAATAAACGCGTCCACTTAATGGGCCTTCTATCTGATGGTGGGGTTCACGCCCACATCAATCATTTAAAAGAAATTCTAAAAATTTTAAGTCAGTATCCTGAGCTGACCATTTATCTTCATGCTTTTATGGACGGAAGAGACACGGCCAAAGATAAAGGTGTGAACTACGTTAAAGAAATCCTTCAGCACCCAGGATTTAAATTTGCCAGCATGCAAGGCCGCTCCATCGGAATGGACCGGGACCGTCGTTGGGAAAAAATTAATCATGCATACAAGATGATGACTGGTTCCGGGGAGAAAACAACGCTGAAGCCAGAAGCCTATGTTTTGGAAGAATATAAAAAAGGGTTGTTTGATGAGTTTATCACTCCGGCCCTATTTATTGAAGACGGTGCCATTAAAAATGAAGACGCTGTTTTCTTTTTTAACTATCGTCCCGACCGCGCCCGTCAGATCAGCCTGGCGATGAATGATAAAACATTTAAAGAGTTCCCGGTGCCAGTCAGACCTGGATACTTTGTCTGCATGTCCCCTTATGTTCCTGAGGAGCTACCAGAGCTTCCCATTCTTTTTGATAAAGAAAAAGTACAAGGCACACTTTCTGAATACCTTTCTTCAATTGGAAAGAAACAATTTAAAATCGCTGAAACTGAGAAGTATGCACATGTGACCTACTTCTTTAATGGCGGCGAGGAAAAACCTTTTGAGGGTGAAGAGCGCTTTTTGGTTCAGTCACCAAGAGATGTCGCGACGTATGACCTGAAACCCGAAATGAGTGCCTTTGAGGTCACAGACAATTTAGTGGCGGCCTTAAGTAAAAAAGATTTTTCTTTTTATCTTGTTAATTTTGCCAATGCAGATATGGTAGGCCACACAGGAAATTTTGCTGCAGCTGTAAAGGCTGTTGAAGCTCTGGATATCTGTATAGAGCGACTCAAAGTAAAATGCCTGGAAGAAAATATCACTATGCTAATCACGGCCGATCACGGGAATGCTGACCAGATGGCCTATGATGATGATGGTGTGCATACGTCGCACTCGGATTCTGAGGTTCCTTTCTGTGTCGTGAACGCCAAGCTTTTTGATGTTGATATTATGCCGAACTCAGATTGCAAAACTCCCGCACTAAAAGATGTAGCACCCACAGTTTTAAAAATATTAAATTTACCACGACCTAAAGACTTCACCGGTCAGTCGATTTTCGTCTAAGGAATTATAATGAGCTTTACTCACATTGGTTTACTTTGTTCAGGCGGAGACGCTCCAGGAATGAACTGCGCAATCCGTGCAGTGGTTCGGACCGCTATCTATAACAACATGAAAGTAACCGGTATTAAACGTGGCTACGCGGGACTTCTCCGCGGAGAATTTCAGGCCATGAATCTCTCCAGTGTCGGTAATATTATCCAACGTGGAGGAACGATACTTCAGACTTCGCGTTGTCCTGAATGGCATAAGCCTGAATACCGGGCCAAGGCTGTAGAGATCATGAAACACCAGGGTATAGAAGCACTGGTTGTCATTGGCGGAGATGGATCATTTAATGGTGCCAAGTCACTTTGGGACGAACATAAATTTCCTGTTATTGGTATCCCCGGAACTATTGATAATGATATTTCAGGTACTGAATATACAATTGGATTTGATACGGCCGTTCAGACTGGTATTGAAGCTGTAGATAGAATCCGTGATACGGCCCACTCTCACGCAAGAACTTTTCTTGTAGAGGTTATGGGAAGAAATTCTTCTGCCATTGCTTTGAAGGTGGGGGTTTGCACTGGTGCTGAAAACGTCCTTCTTCCGCATGAAAAAGTTGTTCACCAAAAATTAGCTGATGATATTCAGCGAGGCGTGGCCCGCGGAAAGGAATCTTCAATTATAATTGTGGCGGAAGGTCCCACTGCAGGTCGAAGTTATGATATTCAAAATGTGCTTAAAGATATGTTTCACATTAATGCACACGTGGCGATTCTAGGGCATATTCAGCGTGGGGGATCACCTACTTCAAATGACCGCTTCATCGCCTCACAGATGGGAAATCAGGCGGTTCAATCGCTTATTGATGATAAGTTCCCAATGGTGACTGTTGTTCGGGATGGAAAAGTGTTGATGGCACCTTTAGATGAGTGCACAACAAAAGCAGATCACAACTTTATTGAGTATCAGAAACTGGCGGAGATTCTTTCTATTTAGTAAATTTGCGCGCTCACATATTGTGAGCGCAACTTTACAAGTTCTTTAACTAACAAGCTCCCGCCATTTCCTGTGTAGTCCTGGACGATACAAATTGCAAATCCGCCATTTTTCCAAATAAATCTTTTCCATCAATTACACCATTAGGCGATTCCACATGATTTGAGGCAATTAAATGAAGATCATGCTCCTCACACAGATTCACGACCTCACGTGAAATCGGCTCAAACACCTCACCACTCGGAGTCAGCGAACCAATAGCAAAACAATTATCTAATTTAGAAATAGGCAAAAGCCCTGCAAGAAACCAGTAATGTAGCAGCAGAGGGTATTCGAGCCACTTAACCGATGCACTCTCCAGATCTCCTAATTCATCCGTAATATCAACATTCAACACAAACCTCTTAAGCGGAATCTGAAGCTGCCTGGACCTCGTCACAAAAACAATCTTCTCTTTTATAGCCTTTCCATATTTTCCCAGTCCGTTGATTTCAAGGCCAGGAACACTCTTGGTTGAATATCCAAAAAGAGTAACAAGGCTCGGGCCTTTCTTCGTAAAGTAGCAAGTCTGTAATTGTGTTTCCATTTTTTCACCTCTGGACTGAGGATACAAATTAGATGCCGGTCGTGAATGGATTAAAGAACTGATTTCAGAAGAGTGATGACGCGGCCGTGGAAAATATTTTCTCTATTTAAAGGAGTTTTTTGAATTTTGAGATCTTTCCTTGAGGGGCAGAGACTCAAAATAACAATTAAGTTCTTTTATGCCTTTCTCATTTTTTGTTACCGAAGAGTGAACAAGATCCAGTCGTTTAGCGAGCTTCTCTTTGATCTCAGCACAACTAATGTCGGGCTTACTGTCACAAAGTTTCCTGTCTTTGAGCCTCACACATTGATACTTAAAAACGACCTTTTTTCCTGAATGACAAACCACCTCTTTAGAAGCTGAATTAATGTAGGCACGGATGTAATAAGGATCATGGGCCATCTCTTTATCACAGAAGGCCGCAACCTGTATTTTCTTTCCCATGCAGTCCAGCTCAGTTCCGTTGACAGCTTCAATCAAGGGGCTCTCGTGACTTACCATCTTTTTACAAACAGTCTGAAAACTAAAGGCATTTTTCTCTGTTGTACTTACGTCATCACGAACGACGCTGGAGAGAGAAATAAGGGGTAGTAAGAGAAGAAAAAGCATCATAACCCATGATAAATCAAATACTCACCCGTCGCTACTTAATAAATTTTACATGCTTCACCCCTCTCAAAAATCAGGTGTGTTAAAACTCAAGGTATAAATCTTTAAGGAGTTCAAATGAAAAACGTATTGTTAGTAGCGGCCCTTACTTTAATTTCAGCCCATTCATTTGCCCGATCAATTGAATCGACTCTGGCACGGGTAGAAGTTGAAAATAACGCTAAATGCGAAGCCACTGGCACATCTAAGAAGAAATGCACAGGGGCGATGACGTCCGATAAAATTAGATATTGCTTCTTCACTGCCAGATTTGATTGTGCTTCTGAAGAGGGAGATTTCTCTCTGAAAATCAGAGCTGTGGATGAGACAGATATCCACTCCTCATCAGTCACTGTACGAAAAGTTATCATTATCAAATAAAAAAAAGGCGCTCGAAAGAGCGCCTTTTTTTTGTCTTTTTTTAAAGATTAACCCGGCCACATTCCGCGAAGTCTCATCGCCGTTTGAAGTCTTGATAGAGAGCTGATGAAAGCGGCTTGCTTCATATTCACTTTATAAACTTCAGCATTCTTCCAGACCATATCAAAAGCAAGCTTCATAATGTCGTGTAGCTTTTTATTAACTGTATCGAGATCCCAGAAGAACATTTGTAGACCTTGTACCCACTCAAAGTAAGAAACAATCACACCACCAGCATTACAAAGAATGTCTGGAATGATTAATCCACCATTGGCCGTGATGATATCAACAGCTTCATGAGTTAATGGACCGTTGGCACCTTCAGCAATAACTCTCGCATTGATACGTGGAGCATTCTCTGCAGTGATAACACCATCAATAGCAGCAGGAATCAGGATATCAACATTAAGCTCTAGAAGCTCTTCATTGGTGATGTGCTGACAATCAGGCATTTCGCGGAGAAGTTTTCTGTTTCTTACCCATTCAATACAACCAGGAATGTTAAGACCTTTCTCGTTGTAGATGGCACCTGATACATCAGAGATCGCAACAATCTTCGCTCCCTGAGCGTGAAGATCATGAGCTGCCGGCATACCCACTTTACCGAAACCATGGATCGCCACAGTGGTGGAGTTCGTTATTTGTTTATTGAGTTTTTCATAGGCAAAATTAACACAGAAAACAACCCCTTTACCGGTTGAATCTGCGCGACCAAGGGATCCACCAATTGCAATTGGTTTTCCTGTTACCACACCTGGGATGGTGTAACCGTTAAGCTGAGAGTATGTATCCATGAACCACGCCATTGTCTGACCATCAGTTCCGATATCAGGAGCAGGAACGTCTTTATCAGGGCCAATGATCATGGCAATTTCTGTCGCATATCGACGGGTCATAGCTTGAAGCTCGGCACGAGATAAGTCGGCTGGATCAACTTTGATACCGCCCTTAGCTCCACCAAGTGGAAGACCAACGAGAGCGCATTTAAAAGTCATGAGCATCGCAAGTGCTGCTGTCTCAGAGAGGTTAACGTGTGGGTGATATCGAATCCCACCTTTACCTGGACCCAAGGTCATATTGTGCTGAACGCGGTAACCTTCAAAAACTTTCACTGTCCCGTCATCAAGACGAACAGGAACGGAAACCTGAAGTGCACGTTTAGGGTATTTCAAACGCTCTAGAACGTTTGGATCCATTTTCATGGTTTGACCGGCAGATTCTAATTGAGAAAAAGCATCTTGGAAAAATGGACTCTCGAAGAGACTCATGAACACTCCAATGTAGGGTTAGATTTTAAGTGGCCGTAGTCTACTATTGGAGGGATTTTTCGGCTACAGGAAAGGAGGTATTAAAACTGTTTTGCGTATAGCAGCATAAGCGTATCATCCTTAACTTCCGTTAATGGGTCTTTGCTCGCAGTGTACCGTGCATAAACATTTTCAACGATTCGCTTATCCACAGATGTGAAGTACTTTCCGGTATCTGTGAAATGGTTGTACATAACTCGAAAGCCGGCCGAATCAATTGAGTGCTGAATGTTGATTTCAGTCTGCCCGTTAATCCCTACCCATGCACGTGCTCTTACATAAGGGGCCGTGAACCCGACAATGGCAAGACCCTGATCTACTCGTGGCTGAAAAGTGAATTTAGTTTTTTTCCATAAACTCACTTCTTTTTCCTGAAGAGAAGATGGCAAAGCAGAACCACGACTTGTTGTTTTATTTGTTTTTTGAAAACGAGCTTCCATTTCATCAATAGTATCTACTTCATTTGAAGCTCTATACTCCTGATACCAGTTCTTAGGCATATCCTTAAAGGGCTGCTCGCCACGACGACGGAGATAACGAAGGTATTTGTCTTTAAAGTATTCCCATTTTTCATCCTCATTCGGAACGAAATATGGTGAACCGGCAAGTGTTGTGCTCATTCCGTATTGGTTAGCAAAAACCTGATTATCGTTCCAAACTTTCAACTGGTTTCTTAATCTAACTACATCCTGACTTTCATCTTGTTTTACATACTGTTGGTAAAATGAAATCTCGTTAGACTCAGGTCGGATAATAACGTCGTCATCAGGAATGTAATTAGCAGGCGCCCGTCTCGGCATGGCCTGAGCAAAACAAATGCTAGTACACAACAAACTGCCTAAAAGGCCTAATTGCCTAAATGTTAGATAGTGAGCTGGTTTTGACCAAAAATTATACATTTTCTGATTCCCCTATGAAACTATAAGCGCCTGATTTTATTGTTTTTCCTTGGCATTTATTCGCTTCACTTACCATCTATAGAGCAAGGGCAATGCCAAGATGTCATATAAGGTTTACAGGGGGGCTTTATGGAAAACAGGACCTTATGATACAAGGCGTCATCAATTGCTATCTATAAAGGGAGACACCGATGAAAAACATTTTCCTGTTAGCTGTTATGGCCTTATCGGCGCCAGCAGCATTCGCACAAACTTGCGAAGTTGATATGGTTTATAACAACAGAACTGTTGTCCGTACGTTTAGAGTACCTGGAACGCCAGGCAGATGTGTTGAAGGCCTGAAGCAATGTAATAAGTCGATTCGTTTAGACTACTCAGCAAATCCGCAGTACCCAAGTGCTTCTCTTGAATGTGTCCAGGTTGAAGGCCGCATGCCGACTCCGTCGCCTCAACCTATTCCTCGTCCACAGCCTCAACCTCAGCCAATTCCTCAGCCGTACCCTACTTATGGTGTATCAGTTTCTGGCATCGTGGAAGATAACGCTTTCACCATTACTGGTCGTGATGCTTCAGAGCTTTATATGAATTGTTTAACTGATATCCGTCGTGTGATCTACGGTTCATCAGATGAGTTGTTCTTCTCTGCGAACAACAGCCGTTTTGTTTCTCACTATAATCAGTCTGGTTGGTACAACGATACACAAATCTGTTCTATCCTTGAGCAGGAAGCGCGCAGATCTTATAGTGTTGCTTATACAGCTCCAATGAGAGTTCAAGGTTCTCTTGAGCGTGAGCCGTTTCAGATTTTTGCAAATGATCGTGCCGAGTTGTTAACAGGATGTATCTCAGCTTTCACAGCGACTCGTCAGGGTGCAACTGATGAAGTTACGTTCTCTCTCAACGGTGCTCCTTTCCAGAGAGTTGTAAACACTTCTGGATGGTGGAACACTCCGGCAAGAGCCTGTAAAGCGATGATCCAGAATCTTGATGCTCAGATTCGTTAGTCTTAGAAATTAAATTCTAAAAAAAAAGGCTCCCGTAAGGGAGCCTATTTTTTTAGTGAATCCGTTCACCAGCTAATTCCTTCATCATTTCCTTGGCCCGAGCCTGAAGTTTGGGATCCTTCATTTGGGTCTTGAGGACCTTCATGAGTTTCGCAACTGAATCGTCTTTCTTTCTCTTAGGCTTCTCGATCTTAAGCTGAGAAATTATTCTCTTAAGCTGAAGACGTTTTGTAATTTCGCCATTGATGATGCTTTTTTTAATTTCATCTTTAAATTCATTTTTAGGAAGTTCATCCCACTCAATCAAAACGTATTTTTCAATATCGTTAGCTTTTGCAGCTTCTTTAACATCTTTTGGAAGCTTCGCGATCATGAGGCATCTGTGAACTTCAGATTTTGAAATTCCCAGAGCTGCAGTAATTTTTCTCTCAGATGTACCAGTTAATTTCTGGTAACCGTAGATTGAATCGGCCTGATCGATGTAGTGAAGATCTTCGCGTGCCTGGTTCTCAGAGAACTGAATCGCCATTAATTCTTCTTTCGTCTTATTCTCTAAGATGAAACATGGAGCTTCTTTCATTTCAATAAGGGTCATCGCGCGGAAACGACGCTCACCACAGATAAGAACAAATTTATTGTCTTCACGATGGAGAACCAGAGGCTGAATCAAACCATTAACTTTAATGTTCTCACCTAACTCGCGAAGTGACTCATCATTAAACTTTGTTCTAACCTGATCACGAACTTCAATATCTTTCAGGGCTATATTGGCAAGTTGAGCTCCTCTTAAGAGCTTTTGATCATTTGCACGTAAAATTTTCTCGTCAATTGACGATGTGATGTCAGTAACTTTGCGCTCGCGCTTTGAAACACGTGCGGTAAATTCCTTGGCCATGCCCTAACCCCTGTGTCTTATGTTTAAAAAATTAAAAGTACTAATTAAGTCCGAGAGATTCCCAAAGGGCGAGATAATCATTCTTCCCTTTAGAACTGTTTCCAAACATAAAAACTGGTTTCTTCATCGCAACTGATTCCTGCATATCAACCAGGTTTCTGATGGTCGGAGTAACGTTAAACGATTGAGAAAGTTCTTCTAAGCGTGAACGTTCAATTTTTCTTCTTGGATTAACCATAGAAGGAATGATTTTAAATTCAAGAGAAGGATTTTCAGTTTCTTTGATGATTTCAAATGTATCCATCAATTCTTCAAGACCATCGATTGAGTAATCCTGAGCTTGAGTTGGGATGAGGATCAAGTCCGATGCAACAAGTGACATAATTAACTCATCACCAAGCATTGGAGGAGTGTCGATCACTACATAGTCAAACTGATCAGCTACTTCTTTAAGACGCATTTTCATCAAACGCTCTTTTCGGCCGGCCGATTTTCTCACTTCAGACTCAGAAAGAATCAAAAGCTTAGCGAGATTTGCCATGTGACGACTGGAAGCGATCAGTTTGATATTTTTGTAAAAATCAAAAGTACCTTCTGCATCTGAAATAACTTCGCTAACTTTTACGTCTCCGATAAGCCACTCAGGAATCAGAGTTCTTTGAATGTTTACACCAAGAGTGGAACTTAAGTTCGCTTGAGAATCGAGGTCAATGGCCAGAACTCTATGTCCTTGATTGGCCAAGTGACAAACAAGTTGAAAGCACTGCATGGTTTTACCCACGCCACCTTTGTTATTACCGATTGTGATGATCTTCATAATCAGACTCTCCTAAGGGCAAATCCATGCCCGGGTGGTTCTTTAATGGTCCTACTGATAAAAGTCTAGGGAAGTGGTCACGATACGTCAAAGGGCCAAGTGACTAAAAATAAAGAATCTTATGCTGCGCGGCCCAAAAAGATATGTTTGGCCCGACGCGCATCAATAAAATGCCCTTTCCTTGCCCCTTTTTAATTAGAGGAGTAAGGTGGGGGCAAAAATTCAATAAAGTGTTTAGGAAAATAGACAATGATCGATATCTACGGCGATTTAAAATCTAAAGATCATCTCCCGCAAATTCCAGAATCGGAATTAAGTGACGAGGAAGTTTTAGTCGAACTTACTTCAATTAAAAAACGCATGGGTGACAAGGTTGTAGTTCTAGGTCACCACTACCAACAGGATGATGTGATCGCGTTTGCGGACATTACTGGTGACTCACTTGAGCTTGCCCGTAAAGCTGCAGAAATTAAAGATGCTGAATTCATCATGTTCTGTGGTGTGCACTTTATGGCAGAGACGGCCGATATGCTGACTGCTAAACATCAAAAAGTTATTCTTCCCGATTTACGAGCTGGTTGCTCGATGGCCGATATGGCCAATCGCCGTGAGATCGATGTGGCGTGGAAATACTTAACTGAATGTACTTCAGAAAAAATTGTTCCTATCACTTATATCAATTGCACAGCAGCTCTTAAAAGTTTTGTGGGCGAGAATAATGGATCAATATGCACATCATCCAATGCAGAGAAAGTTATTACCTGGGGATTGTCTCAGGGCCAAAAGCTTCTCTTCTTTCCTGATCAACACCTGGGGAGAAATACCTGTTTCAAATTGGGCATCCCCCTGGAAGACATGGTGGTCTACGATCCTAGAAAGCAGCATGGTGGACTGACTCCGGAGAAAATCCAGAAAGCGAAAGTTATTTTGTGGTATGGATTCTGCTCTGTTCACCAGGGATTCACAGCTGAGCATATAAAAATGTGGAGAGCTAAAGAGCCTGATAGAATTTTGATCGTTCACCCGGAGTGTAGCTTTGAAGTTGTTCAGGGTGCCGATCTCGCGGGATCAACATCTTATATCATAAACCAGATAAAAGCGGCTGCTCCTGGAACCAAATTCGCGGTGGGAACGGAGATCAATCTTGTGAACCGCCTGGCCGAGAAGTTCCCAGATTTAGATATTACTTCTCTTTCACCCTATCAGTGTCTATGCACAACCATGTACAGAGTGCGACCGAGATGGCTTCTTGAAAGTTACCGCGCTATTGAGCGTGGCGAACCTATAAACGTTATTACTGTTGATGAGGTCACCAAAAAGTTTGCGCTCAAGGCCCTCGACCAGATGCTCAGCATATCTTAGGAACTTTATGATCTACGCAGATTACAATGGCTCAGCTCCTCTTCTTTCCAGCGTAAGGGAGTACTTAAAAAAGAGAATTGATTCTGATATTTACGCTAACCCAAACGCCATTCATTCAATTGGTCAGAAAGTCTTTCAAGGAATTGAAAAATGTCGTGACGCCATTTCTGACATCATAGGATGCTATCCTGACCAGCTCTATTTTAATTCTGGATCTTCAGAAGGCGTATCTCATATTATTCACTCTGTTTTAGAGTACGCACCAGAGAATAAAAAGATTGTGATCACCAGTCCGATTGAACATGTGGTGATTTTAAAGGCTTTAAGTTTTTTTCAAGAGCGTCGGGGATTTCAAATTAAATCTGTCGCCATAGACGAAAATGGCGTTATCAACCTTTCTGATTTAAAACGTCTACTCGAAGAATCAAAAAATGAAATTGCGCTGGTTACATTGATGGCCGTAAATAATGAGACGGGGGTCATTCAGCCTTACCAGAATATTGCCTCGCTTTGCCAACAACATAAAATTGAATACTTCTGTGATACAACTCAGCTTATCGGTAAGGGTCCTTTCCATTTTGAAAAATCCGGAATTGATTACGCCGTTTGTTCAGGCCATAAAGTAGGAGCTCTCCCAGGCTCAGGATTTATAATGGCCAAAGAGCCAACAAAACTTAAACCTCATGTATACGGAAGCTCTCAAGAGAAGGGAGTACGAGGCGGAACTCAAAACTATATTGGAATTGAAACACTGGCCGTTGCCTTGTCTGATTTCAGAGACAACCAAAAAAGCCTCGATACCCTTGCTATGGGCCGATTAAATTTTGAAGCAGAGATGAAAAAATCTTTTCCGGAAGTGGTTATCATTGGTGAGAAGGTTCCCCGACTCGCAGGTACAAGTTTAATCAGCTATCCGGGTATTCATGGACAGGCGGTTCAAATAGAACTTGAGTCCCATGATATCTTTGTCACTACCTCTGCGGCCTGCGCCGACAATCAACCAGAAACTTCTGCTGTTTTAAAGTCGATGGGAATAGCCGATGATGTTGGTAGAGGAGTCATCAGGATCTCTTTGAGCTACTCACAGGGTCCTACTGATTATCAAAAAATTGAAAAGGCTTTGAAATCGGCTTATGGGAAACTCAAAAAGATAAAGTCATTCTGATCGGCACACTCAGGTGTTAGGAAATACCAGCGTACCTGCTGTATAATAACCGAAACAAATTACGCCTGGAAAAATATGAAATTCAGTCTCTTTCTAATTCTTATCCTTACAGCTTGCTCAGTAAAAAAAAGCGTTCTTGAAAACCAAACTCAGAATGGACATACCGAACTCTATTCCCAGCCTGCTGCTCCCAAGACTCAGATTGATGAAACGCTTAAAAGAGTGGTCATAGCGGCCACCAATGACATCCATGGGCACTACGAACCCCATAACATTCTACTAAAAGATCAGCATCATGAAGATCGCCAATATATTCAGATTGGTGGAGTTGATTTTATCAGTAGCTATTTTAAAATTTTGCGCCAACATTATGCCGGTCAGGTGCTGCTTCTGGATTCCGGCGATCTGTTTTCATCGAATGCTCAAGAAATGAAATTTGTTTCAGATTTTTACTCTACACTTCAATACGACGCCATAACCATAGGGCTGATGGATTTTAATCTTAAGCTTCCTGCAAAATATCATTCTAGCGCAGATTTTTTTAAGGATTTCTCGGCCCATTCCAAAACTCCGGTTATTCTAAGTAATCTCTATGAGCTTAAAACGGCCAGAGCTGTTGAATGGAACGGCACCCTCCCCTACCTCATGCGTGAAGTTAATGGAGTTAAGATCGGGATCATTGGTCTCATCCCGGATGATATTGTGGGATTAACTCCTGTGGATAATCGCGTCGGCTTCTATGTTGAAAGTATGCTTCAATCAACATTAAAACACTCACGCTTACTTCGCTCTCTTGGGGCCGAGGTTGTAGTGGTCATTACTCATCAGGGTGTAAACTGTGGTGAGGATATCGCTGCTGAATTAAAGCTCCCTATAAGTAAGGTGAACTTTGAACCTAAAAGGAAAGCGGCCTGCGATCTTTCAAGTAAAATGGGTGAATACCTAAGCCGTCTTCCTGCAAATCTGGTTGATGTTGTCATTGGAGGACGTAATCATCAGAAAACGGCCAACATGATAAATACCAGTCTTGTGATGAGTAATTTTAGTGATGGGCTTAGCTTCTCTTATGCTGAACTCTTTGTAGACTCTAAAACTAAAAAAATCCAACACGATAAAACAATCATTCACCAACCAGTAATGTTTTGTCGTGAATTTTTTAAAGAAACGAACGACTGCTACACTGAAGATCCATCTGTTGATCATAAAGCAAGGACACCTGCCCTGTTTTTAGGTGAACCCGTAGCCGCAGATTCAAGTCTTGAGCAAAAATTTCACTACTATCTTGAAGGAAAATCTAACAAGACGACTCTTAATTTCAAAAGTCTGCAGCCGGTTCTTGACCACTATGAAGGTCAGCTAACCTACCTGTCAGGTCCGAATTTAAATGCCAAACTTATGCTCATAAGCCTTAAGGGCTCTGAACTTTCAGAGATCCTGGAAGATGAATTTAATCAGAATCTCGCCAGCAAATGGAATCCTTCTCCGTTTACCGTCAATGGACAGAATCTCTCACTCACCATTGAGGGCTCTCCTATAGTGGCCACTGAATATTATAAAATCCTGGCATCTGTAGAGGATTTACAAAATCATATTCATCTCAAAAAATTCATTACGAGACCCGGGAATAAGTCGTTAAATAGTGTGTCCTGGAATGAGCCGTGGGTACAGGTAAAAGACGAAATCAGTACTGCTCTTTCAGCTTCAGAGGCAGTAAGGTAAATTTCCCTGGCACTGAATCGTTAAGCCTTTAGCACAATAGGCAAAACTGGAATCATCCCGACAGGAAAATGGTATTTCTTTTTTCTGATATTTAAACCCTCTTCTACATGCTGGCCCATTTTTTTGACCACACTCTTTTTGTCCGCAAAACTTTGGACTTTGTGGGCAGCCATTCGTGATTTCATGCCAACCATTCGGACACTGCGAACACACCGAAGGTGATAGGATTTTACAATCATCCGAAACCTCATGACAGACTTTTAAATCTTGAAGGAGTGATTTCTGAGGACGGACCATTTTAGTACCTTTATAAGGCGTCAGGTACATCACTTTTGGCGAGCGGTATTCGGCCGATGACATCAACATTTTTGGTTCAGGGTGTGAAAAGACATTAAATAAAGCAGCACTCCACTGTTCAACTTCAAATTTTTTATTCGTAATACTAAGAGATAAAAATTTTCCTTCCACCGAAAACTGAAGGGCCTTAATATCAGTCCACTGTTCATCACCAGGACTAAAAATAAATGATTCACATTTATCATTTTGACCAATAGTTTTAAGTTTTAAAATCCCCGGCTCCTCCCCTGGCACTTTAAAAAAGAGACAATCTTTAAACGTTTTTAAGTTGGCGTCGTTATACAAAACTGCAAAAAGTGTCTGCCATGAGTTCGCAGGCCGGGTGATCATTTCATTGTTGGTGTAAAATTCGTGTTTTTCCACAATCTTAGTCGCATTAGTCCAGCGCCAGGACGGATCCGCGTGGGCCAGACCAAATATAAAAAAGAAAATAGAAAAGATCATAAAGAAACCTCTTCATAGCACCGGAATGCCACGGGGACTTCTTTATCCTGAACACCCTTCCATTTTCCTAAGATACCCAGCTCGTGGACGGGGGATGAAGGATCCTGAAAACGGGAGGATGTTTTTAAATTTTTGTTCGGCTCTCTATAATTCACCAGGGCTTCCGGATAAAACCCTAAAGCATAGTTCATTCCCATCCAGGTTACGGAATCAGTTGTATAAAGCTTATGAGTGCACCCCTTAACCTGAGCAAGTTGGCAGTCAAGAGGTGTTAATTGGTAGTCTGGATTAATTCGGGCCATTCCCAGAAAGCTTTTGCCAATATCTCTCTGCCAGGGTGTTTGAGGTCTGGCGACCTGATCAGGCAGAGGATTTTTTTGATCTGTTGGAGTCATAGTCGCAGCATCAAAAAGTTTCGCTTCCAGGACTCTCTTTCCCCAAAAACTGCAATACGCTGCTTGATCTTTAGAACTTAAGAGTGCCGGAGCAGGCCAGAGACTACGGTCTTTGGTTATCAGTTCTGATTGACCTCTTAGCAGATGCCATTCATTGACCTGCTGATTTGAGACATAGAATTTATCGATAAAAATTTTTCGTCCGAAATTATCCCACGTGAAATCCTCACCTCTGGTCGTTTTGCCGTAACCATAAATACGCTCCGGAAGAAAAACATCCCGGCATGTATCCGTTAAAATTAAAGGCCAGCTCATACCAGGAACTTCATCAATAGAGAGTTCAACTAAAACCCCATAATGGAAATTCAATCCCTCATAGGGACCTTTAAGGATTTCATAATAACGGGAGTCAGTTGAATACTGAGGAATAGACTGAAAGTTTGCCTTAGCGCGAACGTGAAACGATTGACCAAAGAGATCGATCTTTAGGGCCGGTTTTTTTTTGACTCCACCTGACCAGTAGCATTGCCAGAAATGAGGTTGGCATTGGTAGTAGCTCCGACCGACGCCTTTCTCAAAAAGAATTTCATTTTCACAGGTGAGCCCATCTTTTTTAATAAAGCGGTCTCCCTCCTCCCATAGCTTGATGATTTTAGGTTCAGCCGCAAGGATCACTTGAGCAAAAAGCTTTTCGGGTGAACTGGGACGGTTGATTTTATTCTGGAAATCCGGACGGGAGCGGAAGAAAAGCAAAATAATGCCTACAACACTAAGAAAACCCAAGATCACAATGATCTTTGGTATAATGGAATTATCTCTACTCACAGGATCAGGTTATATGAAATGGATGGAAGAAGTAAATAAAGAAGAAGGTCGCTACGTTAATCTGTTGGCCTTTGACGATTACATGAATCTTTTTGAAAAGCACCCTGAAAAAGAGCTGCGCCCTACAAACATCTACCTTCGGGATATGTTCGACTATTTTGGAAAAAATCCGAATGGGAGCTTCAAATTATTTACCCGAGAACATGCCGACGCTCCGCCAGTTCACGGCCAGATTAAAACTCAGGGAAGAATCTATCAATTTCTTCAGAACTTCATGGAAGAGGGTTTTAACAATAAGTTCATTCTCCTTATCGGTCCAAATGGTTCTTCGAAATCAAGTTTGATCAAAAAAATAATGCTCTCAACCGAAGACTATGCGGCTTCCGATGAAGGCTCCCTATTCTCCTTCAGTTGGATTTTCCCAATCGATCAATTTGTTAAAGGATCACTCGGTCTTTCAGGTATGGCGGCGGATAAGAATATTAATTCCTACGCTTTCCTAGACGATAAAGACATCAGCGCTATCATGACTTCTGAGTTGAAAGATCATCCACTTTTACTCATTCCTATTAAAACCCGTCAGAAGCTTATTGAAGAGGCTTTTAAAAAAGATCAGAACAGACTGGAAGAAGTAAAAAAGAGTTATCTCTACAACGGGGATCTCTCTCAAAGGAATAGGCTCATATTCGATGCCCTTCTTAAAAACTATAAAGGCGACTACAGAGAAGTTTATAAACATATCCGTGTTGAAAGAATGTTTATTAATAGAAGATACTCTATCGGAGCTACGACAATTGAGCCTCAGCTTCATGTAGATGCCCACTTACAGCAGATCACCATGGATAGAAGACTGGCCTCGTTGCCTCCAAGTCTTCAGTCATTAAATCTCTTTTCTCTTTCGGGAGAAGTCGTATTGGCCAACCGCGGGATTCTGGAGTTTTCAGACCTCCTCAAACGCCCTCTGGATACTTTTAAGTATCTTTTGATGACGATGGAATCTAAAACCATCAATCTCCAGGGAATTCTGACGGAGCTTGATATCTTTTTTATCGGGTCATCGAATGAAATTCATTTTGCTGCTTTTAAACAACACCCGGACTTCAATTCATTCAAAGGCCGCTTTAACTTCTTGAGAGTTCCTTATCTATTGAGCCATAAAGAAGAAGAGAAGATTTACCAAGACCAGATCAATAAACTTAAAGATCAGGCCTGCTTTGAGCCTCATTCATTAACTGCTCTGTGTATGTGGTCAGTTATGACTCGTATGCGGGCGCCCATAAGTAAGAACTTCCGGGATGAAAAGCTGGGTCAGATCGCTGAGGTATTGAATCCCCTGGAAAAAGCCCTTCTTTATTCAGATAAAGAGACACCCGAAGCTTTTGATTCAGAGTCCCGCCAATTGCTTAAAATGAGCATCGATGACATTCAAAGTGAATATGAAAATGATTCAATGTACGAAGGAAAATTCGGAATTTCTCCACGTGAAGTGAAGCAAATGATTTATGATCTGGCCTACGCTCATAAGAGTGTTACTTTTATAGAAGTTATTGAGTACCTCAGAACTCTTAATGATAAAAAGGCTGAATACGATTTTTTAAATATTTCCCACCAGGGTGACTATCATAATCCTAAGAAGTTTTTGGATTTGATTGAAGCCTACTGTCTTAACCTTCTGGACAATGAAGTCAGAGAATCACTTGGTCTGGTTGATGACCGCTCGTACGAAGAATATGTTTCAAAATATATTCTCAGTATCAATGCTGTCATCAAGGGTGAAAAAACAAAAAATACTGTTACCGGAAAATTTGAAGCACCAGACTCATATTTCATTAAAGAATTTGAATCTAATGTCCATATGAATGAAGCACCGGAGAAATTCCGCTCTAACCTTATCGCCAGACTTGGGGCTTTTGCTCTGGATAACCGCGGTAAGACAATTGTTTATAGCGAAATCTTCGAAGACCTGGTTCACCTTCTTCAAGAGTCTTATCGCAAAGAACAGAAAAAAGTGATTGATAAAATTGGCAAAAATCTCATGCTTTATCTAGCCGAGAAGAAAGGATCAAACGCAGGGCTTGAGAGTGCTGTGCGGGACCAGATCATCAATATTATTCAGACTCTCCAGAAGAAGTACCACTATTCTGAGAATGGGGCGATTTCATCGCTTCAATATCTGCTTAAAATGCGGTATGAAACTCAGAAATGAGTTTAGACATTGAAAAATCCTTTACCACTGAAAGATACCAGGTAAGTTATCCCGTTTTAGCAGAACAGGATAACTTACGTCTGGATCAATTTGTCATGATCCATCTGCCAACTCTTTCCCGGCAATTCCTCAAAAAGAAAATTGATAAAGGCGAAGTAGTCATTTCGGGCCGCAAACCTCCACATAAGCCTAGTGTTAAAGTCCACGCAGGTGAGAGGGTGACTGTTACAACTCACAATGACGGCATGATTGAAGACGAATTTTGGCATGGAGAGGTGGTTCCAAGAGATATCGAGCCAACAATTATCTGGGAAGATCAGGGCCTTCTGGTAATTAACAAGCCACCCTTTATGATTACTCACCCTGCAGGCAAAAATCTTTTTTACTGCGCCACTGTCTGGTATGAAACGATTCTTAAGCACACCATGCATTCCATCCACAGACTTGACCGTGAAACATCTGGCATTCTGATGCTGGGAAAAAATCCAAAAGCTGCTCAAAAAGTCAGCCTTCTATTTGAAGAAGAAAAAGTTCGCAAATGTTACTTTTTGATTGCTCACAAAAATCCAAATGCGAAAGCTTTTCCTTTTACCGCTAAAGAGCGTCTGGGAAGAGACGACAATGCAATTCCTCGAGGACTAATCAGTGCCTACCCCGAAGAATCGGAAGAGGGAAAAGATGCAGAAACTCATTTTGAATTAGTTTTAGAAAAAGATAATTATGTGCTTGCCTTAGCTTTTCCTCATACAGGTCGTCAGCATCAGATACGTGTTCATGCTGCCTGTAATGGCTACCCTCTCCTGGGAGATAAGCTTTATAACGGTGACTCAAGTATTTTTATTCGCTTTAAAGATGATACGGCCACGGCCGAAGATCACGAGAAGATGCAGATACCGCGTCAGGCACTTCACGCAGTAGCTCTCAAACTCTCTTATCCAACAGAGACGATGAGACACTTCATCGCTCCTTTGCCAAAAGATCTTTCTGACTGGATCGAAGGTAAGCTAGGAATCAACCATGCGGAAGTAGAAGCGCTTATCAAAGATAAGGTCGAGACATTTCTAACCTGATTACAATTTCTTTATAAAACTCAAGACACCTTTAGGTCCGATATTTTCTGGACCTTCCAGAATAATACGTGGCTTATGATTCAGGCGATCTAAACAGTGTTCAATATTACTTACACCAACTGAGTTATGAAAGAGCTCAAACATACTCTGGTCATTTGGAGCATCTCCAAAAAACCAGCACTCCTCTTCTTTTAATACTGGATGAAACTTTTGCATAAACTTCACTACGCCACGATACTTTGAAATATCACCAACCCAGAAATTTATGTGCACATTGGATTTTGAATAATTGATTTTATTTTCATCCATAAATTTCATGACATCATCGATCCATTTATGATCCATCTGATGAAATTCAATTGCTCTATCAGTCAGGCGACCAAAGCTATCTGCAGAGAGTGGGATGTGAGGAAACTGCTTAGTTAATTTGGCCGTAAAATCTGCTAGGCCTTGAATCTCTGCTTGTGAAACCAGTGGTTCCTGGATGATTTCACCTTTCTCATTAAGATAAAGAATGACTCCTCCCCCTTCCATGATACAGGCCTTAAGTGGAAAGTGAGTCAGAAAGAAATGACCCCAGGAAAGTGATCGTCCCGAAACGATTATGAGCTGCTGATTTTTTTTCTCAATCAACTCCATAATCTCAAAGAATTCTCGTGTGAGTCGACCATCAGTTGTCAGAGTTCCATCGAAGTCCGAAAAATAAAGCATACTATTTCCAAACCCAAGAGAGCAGCACTCCCATGTAATCCGATGAGGCGCCCAAATCTTTATTGGCCTCAAACGATACCAAAAGTTTATCTCCACCAGCTGCCGGAAGAGGCATACTTCCACCTAAGGTCATCGATGCGTAATAAACAAATTCATCGTTGCTGTTATCAACTTTGATTCCACTTGGGATTGCGAGGTAGGGGAAGAACTCATTTCCCTCAATACTAAAACCTTTTCTGATTGTGGGGGCAGCACCAATAAGATTCATTTTATCTTGATCAAATTTTTGATGTTGATAGTAGGGCTTAATTGAAACCCGCGGCTGATATACATCTTCATGGAGAATCTCCATATCCAGTCCGCCACCTAGATACAATCCGCGGGAATCCTGGGCGCCACCCGCCGTAAGATCCAAAAGTTGACCACGATTCACTTCCTGAGTATAACGAACACCCATTCCAACTTCGTGTCGCTGACTCATATAGCCGGTCATTTCAGCTGAAAGAACCCGTGCCTCCTCGTTCAGAGGATGGGTCGAGATACCGATTACAGAAGCCGAGGCTGCGCCACAGAGGCAAATAAGCATAATGAGTATTTTCATGAGTTAAGTATCTCATCATTCGAAAAAAGTGCAATATTAGACCCTTTGCACAAATCTCTGCTTCTCCTATAAGAATTCATTGACTTTGGAGCCGTTGGTCCTATAAATTGGGACTTCTTTGTGGTGGATGTAGTTCAGTTGGTAGAGCGCTAGATTGTGATTCTGGTTGTCGCGGGTTCGAGTCCCGTCATCCACCCCACTTTTTCATTTCACTGTATTTCTGGAACAGATCGAAAGGTTTGTTCCAATCAAAACAAACAGTTCCATCTTTTATTTTGCAGTTCGAGAAGAGTTTTCTAATAAGAAGCTGTTTCTGTTCAATTGGCTGTCTCTCATAGAGAGAGTGAGCGTTTTTCGCAAGTTCGAGGAAATTGATTCCTTCTAACTGATAATTAGCCTGAGCTTTCTTCTGCTTATCAATAGATTCAAGAATGCCTCTTTGCAGCCTTCTCCATTCACCACTTTTTCTCTCCCAGAAATCTAGATCAATCTTACCAAGAAGCTTATCTTCATAACTTGCATCTAAAAGCGCCCCTAATTTCTTATACTCCCGGTTTAAGCGGTCCAATGCCGTATTGGAGTATGCCTGTTGGTCGGAATGAGACTCTAATAGAGCTTTCTTAGTAAGCTCTACAATTTCTTCTGGAATTTGAAGTTGGGATACAGCTAAAGAAAAACTCCTCTCGATTTTAGTTTGCTCAACATAAATCACGTTAGAACATTCACCTCGAGTACCTGTACAATGGTAATAGACGTAAGTTGTGCCATTGGCTTTTCGTTTTTCTTCGCCCGTAATAGATCTACCACAATGGCCGCAAGTCATAAGAGCAGAGAACGCGAGATTTTTTACATTGTGACGAGGCTTTCTAATATTCCCAATTAGGTTTTGGACTTTATCGAATAGATCTTTTGAAATTAGAGGTTTATGTGAACCTATATATTCTTTCCCTTTGACTTCCATCACGCCATAAAAAAACTTATTCGTGAGAACTCTCTTCATAGCTTCTTTGTTAGGCTTCTTCTTTGCTCGCTTAGACCTGAATCCTTCTTGGTAAAGATACTCATTCAAAGCATTTAAAGAATATCTTCCTGTTGAAAACTCCTCAAAAGCCTTCTTTATGTAATGAGCATATTCATTATCAATTAGTACTTCATGTGAAACTGGATCATTCTTATAACCAACTGGAGCCATGAAAGGGTATCCACCCTTTTCAAGTTTTTTATACATACCCTTTTTCGTTTCCTCAGAAAGATTATCAATAAAGTTTTTTGCCATTAAAACTTTGATACCATGATTTAATTTTTGACTGCTTCTTGAATCTTTACCGAGAGCTTTTATCTAATCGAAAGGGAAGTCTTCTTGATTAGTGAATGATGGCACTTCTATTCCTTTAAACTGTTCTTGAATATTCAAAATAGCTTTAAAAAGACTGTTGAAATTTTCTTTGGATAGATCTCTTTGTGAAATTTCGAGAAATAATTTTGTATAAAGCAAATCCATAGATGTAATTCGAGACTTTATATTGTTCTCAAGAGACTTTGCTAACTCGTCTTTCTGAATTTCAATTAAATTAGTAATAAAGTTTCTATAGGATTGAACATATTTGATTACTGTCGGCTTAGAAATTTTTAATTCCTCAGCAATCTTTGCATAACTTATACCTCGAGACCGCATTTCAAAAATTGATGATTTCTGATTTTCATTAAGCATTCATTAAGTATGAATTTAAATGTCGCATTTGAGAAGGCCGGCAAAAGTATGCATATTAAACTTAACTTGTTTAGATGGGCAAAAATTAAATGTAGGCCATTGTAAGAAAATGGTTTACCGTATTGATAGATCCAGGAGTTTAAAAGTGCTTATTGTTGATGTTTGTCCTAGTGAGTGGGCTCGTAAGCACCATATTCTGGTGAAAACCTTCACATGCCCTCACTGCAAGCTTCAAATACGTACAGAGATACCCTACGTGACCTCTAAGTCGTACGGCCTTATGACTCAAGAGCATCGATGCGCCAAAACCCTTAAAGGTTTGAGCTATGTTCCCAAATCAAAAGAAATGAATCAGCTCGCTAGATCGATTGCTGAAGGTCTTGTCTAACATACTTCTTAAAAGCAAGCCCTAGAGATCTTAGGTGATCAACCATTTCACGAGTGGCAAAGCCCTCAGCTATAGCCAATTCATTATCAATTTCTTTGTCTTCAAATTTCGAAACATTATGAACGAAAAATCCATTCCAGTGCTTTGTACTAAATTGACTTTTACGAAGCTCTTTCGGCAACTCCATCTGAGCTAAGTGCTTAGCCTTTCGTTTCTTCTCACCTTCAATCTTTATTACCATGCTTCTTAGAGCCCCATAGATTAGCTCTTCTTCTTCTTCAGGAAGATCCAAGAAAGATAAATGTGAAATATTTAAAACTTCTAGATAAGGATGGGCTTCAACATCAAAATGATAAATTTCTCGAGTCTTAAGGCCTAAGACAGAAACTTTCATTATTTCTGATGCGCGATTTGGAATTGTAAAAGTATAGATATACTTCACTTTTTCGTTTGAGCCCTGCTTCGAGCAACAAACTTGTAGTGCCTTTTCAGGTTCAATTAAATAATCTTGGACACGATCAAAAAGTTCAATAGCAACCATATATCCTCCCGTGGAAATGTGCTGTGGCTCTCATCAATGAGATACCAATGTGTGTAATAACATTCTCGCGGCCTCAGGTAATTTGAGTCAATGTAGAACACCGTGTTGTAAGGTAATATTGGCCAAATATTAACTATTTAGAAAGCCAGAGTGGTTTCGCTGCGCGCAAGTCCCTAGCTAAATTCAGTACCCGAATAATGATTTGTTTGTTCTATTGAATATTCAATTTTTTAGGAGCCTTTATGGACATCAAAGAGGAAGACGATGAATTATGGCCTCCATTCTATTACATAATTGGCAGTCTCATTCTCATTATTCCACTCATATTTTATGTTCATAACTTTAGAGGTGATTTTTCAAATGATCCATCTGACTGGGGAACATTTGGAGATTATTTAGCTGGTATTGCAGGGACCTTATTTAGCTTTATGTCTTTCATATTACTTATCAGAACACTGTATGTTCAAACTCATGATTCAAAGAATAAAGATTCAAATGATATTTTTTTTAAATTAATAGATCTTCTATCGAAAACTATATCTGAAATGAAATATAAGAACTTTAGTGGAGAAGAGGCATTTAAAAACTTAGCTGCCGATTTAGATCCTTACTTACAAAACGTAAATCTGAATGATCTTCCAAGTCTCAAGACCCATTACACCAGCTATATAACAATAAGACATAATTTCTTGGGTCATTATTTTAGATTATTCTATAACATTTTAAAATTTATTGATGAGTGCCCAATTAGGTTAGAACGAAAACACAAATTGGTTTCATTTTTGAAAGCAGTACCTTCTCAGGATCAACTAATCCTTCTGTTTTACAATTGTCTTGCTGGCAAAGGTGAAGACAAATTCAAACCCCTGATCGAGAAATATCATTTTTTTAATAATCTAGAATTGATCACAGTATTAGATAAGAATTTAAAGCAATTCTATAATCCAAAAGCATTTAACGTTTAGTTTTGAATTAGACGTAATAACAGAAGCCAAATACTATGGTAAAATCATAGATCAAATTGAAGATAAGGAATTATAATGAAGCTGTTATTACCTAGATAATCGTTTCTACCAACTTATATTAGACTTCGCAAAATCAAATACAAATTTTAAATGAGGGTTTTCAAGTTTTAAAACTTTGGATGAATTAGAATCAACAGGTTCTTTATCATCTTCAATAATATTCTTTTCCTGAATCTTTATTGATCGATAATTTTGTAGGTCGATAACGTTGGATAACTCTTCACTTTTATTAACCATACAATATTCTTAACCTATTTCTAAAATAATTCAACTGGGTTTTAATTTCTCTTCTAATTGGGTAACCATTTTTAGTTCTAATTCATATAATTTGTCAAAAGATAGTCTTTCATTAATAAAGAATTCTCCTTTGGATTCAATATGTAACCCCCCGTCTTTGTTCTTAAGTGAACCTCTCGAGAAGAAGATACTATATTTCATAGGGGCAACGCCTTCGTACGCCAAGAATCTGACAAGCGTTAGATTTTGAGGATCTTGGGTAATAGCATCGTCATGCAACGACAGAGCAAGGCTTTTTGGATAGGGCTCAATATAGTAAACATCTTTGATTCCTGAGGCGACAATATGCCTAGCACAGTTGTGACAAGGAAAGGTAGTTGTGTACAAGGTCGCTTTACTAGTAGTGCCCCGACCAGTCCGAGAGATTTGAGTAATGGCATCCATTTCTGCGTGAACAGCTCTACTAAACTCAATCAACTCTTTTACACGAGTTGTTTTAACCTTTGCCTTAAACTCTGAAAAAGTTGAGTCTCCTCCAAAAAGCTTAAACAATTCATTATAAATTTCATCTTTATGCTTATCATTATAGCAAATCCCGCCTTTACCGAAACATCTTTGGTCTGGCTTTGAATCTGAATCATAAAGACCACCAAAAGCTTTAGGAACATCATTGTGGCCAGTTGAAAGAAGAGAGCCATTTTCAGAAACAATTGCAACTCCAACTTGTCTAGACATGCATGCGCTACTCGCACTTGCAACAAATGCATGGTGCATCGCTGTTTCATGAGCTGAAGGTGTAACAACATTAGATCGCAATAAGAGATCAATATAACGATTAAGCTTCGATTTCAGCTCATCGAGATTTGTAATATCATTCCGAATAAATATGTCGGCTGACTTAACACAATCTCTGACCTGTTGTTCGTGTTTTTCTTGTTTGTTCCCTGAATCAACCTCAAAGATTTCATGAAACTCCAGTTCTGAATAACCTTTGTTTTTAATTCTTTGCAGACAAACATTCTCAGTCGTCAGAATACCAAAAAGAAAAAAAGCCGATTTATATATTTCTTTAAAAAAGATTATTTCATTTGGATTCTTAATCGAATCAAAAATAAAAACTGTTTTTTTATTGTGAGGATTCTTAAGATATTCATCACCATATTGTTCTTTACGGATTTTGACAATTTCGGCACAAACCAGCTTAGCAATTGCATAAGGAGAAACATGCTCTCTAAGTAAATTTCCTTTTTTTTGGAGATACTTTATCCTATCAGCAGGGACTTTTATGTCCTTAGCCAACGTGAATTTAGATGTGCTTACTTGCTCAATAAGTGCTGAAACTTTAATGATGTGAGCCTCAAACTCTCTTTCAAGAAATATCTCTTTAAGTTTCTTCGCGGTTAAGGATGTTCCACTACCTATTGGCCCAGTGACTCCAATATAAATTTCATTCAGCTTTCTTTCTTTCATTACATCAACGGAGAAACTATCCTTTTCTTTTACGAAATCTTTCTGTCCTAGACTCACAACTTTCTCACCCATAATTACTCCATATATTTTTACTTAATGTTATTGGATTAAGGGGTTATATCAATGGAGCAAAAACTTCGTGCAATATGATGAGATTCAAAATCATCAGCCTTAAGATGGAAAATCACTGTTTTCTGAGGGGGAATCGCTAAAAAACTCATTTAAACTTAACGAATCTGAAGAACATTTAAAATTCAGATTTCTTAAGATTCAAATCAACCAGGGACCCTAAGTAATTCTGGCCGGTCTTTAACCATTAGACTTTGATGAATGTCCATTTACTAACCATATCAGCCTTCAGAGCCTTCTCTTTAATATCAATATAAGATTCAACCAAATCTTTAATTGCATGTTGAGCCAAGCCAGCAAATTCATGAATTGTATCTGGACGATAATTTTTTTCTAACTCTTGAAATATTTCTTCTTGAATCCTGTCTGCAAAGAAGAATCTTGTGCCGCCTGGACTTTCGGTTGAGCAATAATAGGGCTCATTTCCTTCTAGTTGATTGAAGAAATGAAGGTAGCCTTTCTTAAAATACTTTATTTTGCTGTAGTGGTAGGTACCACTTGTGCGCATTCTAACCCATAGGTTTTTCAACTTCACAAACTCTTGGAATTCTTTTCCAGGAATAACCTCACCCAAAGCTAATCTTAAAACAATATTCAAATATTTTTGTCGGTCTTCTGCTATATTGTTCGCCGCCTTATAGAAAGTAGGATGGTTTAAGCGCTCTTTGTTTTCATTTATCGCTTCAAAAAGTTCTATAATATGAGAAGCGATCAGTCTGGATGCATGATTATAATATGAAGTCGAAAGACGGGCTTCCATTTGATCTTCTTTATTGGGCTCTTCTCCACGCCCAATCTTTTCTTTAAATATCTGGACTCTCTTTTCAGCTTCAATTCCATGCAATTGATAAGTCTTAAAGTCGTTAAACCAAGCCGCCATAGAAATAATGAAGCTATCTAGCTCTTCTTCATCTTTATTTGAAAAAAAAATCCTGGGGTTAATTCTTTTAGGTAAGCCAAGCATAATTCCACCTTCTGAGATCATATTCAAACTCCACTTATATTTTCCAAAGAAGCAAGCCTAACTTACTACAATATTTTCAGTTCTCGACAGTCCGAAGTAGCTATTCGCTTTACTCACCAGAACAATTAATATTTCAAAAGACTACGTATCTATAAGTTTTTATTAACTTTAATTGCTGAAACTAATCTTTAATTAGGCCCATAGACTGGGTAATAAGCCTGCAAACCTTGAAGGAGGTTCTCATGAAGATCTACATCACTCCCACAGTAATGATCCAGCTAATCGCTGCTTTAGTTACACTACGAGAGCTAGGCATTTTGGGGAATTAATGGTGGGTGCGTCAATTAGGGTGTTAAACAAATCACCCTAATTAATCAAAGTCCATATTTTGAAGTGGCCCTAGCTCGCAAGAAGACGTATATATTCGTCCACAAAGCCACCCCATTTTAAATTCAGTTTCGATCTTCGCAAGAAGTGAAAAATACTAAAAGCCCAGTTTAACCCACTGGGCTTTTTTTATTTGTGCTTGATCGATTTCAGGATTTGATAGAATAAATAAACTGGTGGAGTGTTTAAAAGCCCCACGACGAGCTTGCTCCACCAGAAATTTTCCCTAAATTCCTAGGGAGTTTCTGGCCCCAATACCATAACGAACAAACCGAAATAAAGTAGAAGCTCTTTTTTGAGTTCTCAATTTTCTAATTTGAAATAATAAATCTGTAAGAATTTGTTCCGATATCTCGACACTACTAGATTTCAGTTAGATGGGACTCTCTACTGTACACCTTTTCGACATGGATTTTATTTCCAATAAAATATAACCTCAGGTCATGAAAAAATATTCATTGATACTAATATTATTTTTCCTCAATCATGCAAAAGCATACTGTCCACAACACGTGATTAGTACATTCCCCTCATCGGGAAGTAAGATTGTACAGAATCAAATATTTATCTTTTTTTTGACAAATTTTCCATTTATCGAAAATCTATCTTGGTCTGAGGATGGCAGTAACAGTTTCGAGGATTCCAAAAACCTACAATTTCTTTTTGTTTCTAAGAACCACACTACACAAGCGAAAATTCTAAAAAAAATCAGAGGGGATTCAAGACACAACCAATTTCTTATTGTTCCAAATGAACTCTTACACTCTGGAAAGAAGTATCACCTTGCAATAAAACTATTTACACAAAAAACAAAAAGATATGAAAACTTCCCCTTAAATGATGATTATTCATGGATTATAAAAGAAGAACTTCATCAGGTAAGTTCCCTACTTCCTAGCCTGACCCCTAAATTTATAGGAAGTGAGTACTTCGAATTTGGGTGTGGTCCGGTAAGCATGGCAAACTTCAGATTCTCAATCATGGGCGATCAAATTGTAATTAGCGAATTAATTGATCCAGACGAAGGAACTAGGAAGCTGGCAATTGATGTTGTTCTAAAAGGAGAAATTGGCGTAGGTAAAGGAATGTGTGGTGGTGCGATTGAATTTAAAAGGAAACATGGATATAAAATAAGATTTAAGGCAGTTAATAATGAAGGAGAAGAATCCGATTACGGAGATTTTGCTTGGTTTAAATCTCCTTGATTACCAGAAACATAAAAATGTCCTGCCAATGGAATACCTCCAGGAAAATCATTAAATGAAATCGGAAGAGAAGCAGAATCTTCCTTATTAAAAACTGCAAAATGAACATGCGGAAAAATAGTTTGTCCCACCATGCCACTTAAAGCAATAGGTTGCCCTTGTTTAACGAAATCACCTAACCGAATAAGTGAACTCTTGTGTTGAATGTGGAAATAGCCTGATCGTTGGCCATCCTCATGCTCTAGGATGATAAAATTGGAGTCTAAGCCAATTCCATCAAAATCATCCCTAATTTCAATAGCCACTCCTGATCGAGATGCAAGAATCTGAGTTTCATTTGCCATTAAAAAATCCCAAGCATATCGATGAAGATCACGATGGCTTGTAAAGCTTCGATTACCTTGAACGACCAATCTTTTAATACCAGATTTCCATGGAAGCCTATAAGGTGAAGTGGCTTGAGCTGGGTAAATTTGAATATCCTGAGGTCCTGTAAAAAATATCACAAATATGGAATATGAGAGAAACCAGATGATATAAAATGTACTGATCTTAGATTTATTTTTTACCCATATCGCAGGCTTGGCGAAAAGCATGATTAATAATAATAAAACTATGATTACTGAAAGAGCAAAGATGCTTCCTAGAATTGGCCACGTCATTTCAACATTCTAAGTCACAATAAGTCATTAAGTAAGGATAAAGTTGAGCCTATTGATTTGGAAAAATTTCTTGCTTGTGAATTTCGTCCTATTTGCTAGAATTTAAAAACTGGTGGGGTTTTAAATAAACCCGGCGAAGAGTTTGCCCCACCAGAAACCATCCCTAAATTCTCAGGGTGTTTTCTGGCTCAACTATCACAATACCCTTTTATCTTAGAATCATTATCTAAAGCAGGTGATGACAAAATTCATTTATGAAATTAATTAGTTATATATGAAAATGATGTGGTAGAAGTGGGTTTGTGCTCATGATTGTCCTCACTGTCGAGCATCACCCCATTTTTACCCTATCCCCCAACTTTTTTCCGTTCTTAATGAGCAGTTATGAATAGAGGTTGCTAGAAGACCCGTTTTAAATTCAGTCATGATCTTCGCAAGAAGTGAAAGATACTAAAGCCCAGTTTAACCCACTGGGCTTTTTTTATTTCTAAAGTTGACCCTCACTCTTATGCTGTTAGAATTTTATGATGGCGTTCATTTTCCTCATTTTGCTTTCATCACTCGTTTTTGCTGAGCCTTGCGGCCCTCATGAGATTTATGTCTGTGAACAGTGGGTTAAAGCTTACACAAAAAGTGATGGAACAAAAGTGTCTGCACATTCACGGGATGCTCACTGTCGAGAAATTGAAAGATCAAATTATTTTCAAGACTCAACTAATCAGAAATTCAATAATATTAAGCCCAGGATAAAAAAATGGGATGCTACTCAAAAAAGTATCGTCCAAGAAGCACTTGCCCTTCTGCCTCCTTGGCTCAGTAAATATCACTTAACAGAAATTCTTCGTGGAGACGTAGGAGGATATCCTCTGAATCCAGCGGCCAGTGTCATCCCAAATAGAACATTATTGATCTTTGATCAATTCTTTAAAGAAAAAGACAAAAGATCCATTGTTATTCATGAAATGTCTCATATTGCCTTTCCAAGTATAGATCCTATACATAAGCTAGAATTTATCCATGCATCAGGCTGGACAACAGATAGTGACTTCAAACCTGTAGCACCATAAAAACTGCTTATGCCAGACTCTAAAGATTCAATTGATGAAGACTTTGCAAATTATCTTGAAACCTTTTACAAAGACGAAGCAGGATTAATGACATTTAACCCTCTCGCTTTTTTGATTATAAAGAAGATCATTGACTCAAAGGAAAATGAGAAATGAAAATCCTAATTATTATTCTAGTTCTTCTTATTGGATGTAAATCACATCCCCCATCTCAACAAAGAGGAGACGAGTTTGACAAAATTTTGCATTTAAAAAACACAAATGATCCGAAAGAGCTTACTTCTACGCTAGGGGAGCCTGAAAAAATTGATACATCAGATCCGGTTAATGATCAGTACTATTTCCCTCTTAGAAAAGATCAGTTACCCATTAAGGTGTTTGTTAACAAGAAAGAAAACAAGATAACAACTGTCGCTCTTACTTATGTAGTTAAGTTTGATGCTTACGCTTATTTAAAGAAACGCTTTAAAAATTATAAATGGATCGAAACAGCACTACCTCTCCGCACTCATCTGGATTATGCAGAAGAACTTTTCAAAGTAGAAATCCCAGAGCTTGGCATGACCTTCCAATATAATAATGAAGATCCTTTAAGACAACCAACGTGGATATTCTTTAAATGAGATTGTTATGCCTTATCAGTTCTTCGCAAGAAGTGAAAAATACTAAAGCCCTGTTTAACCCACAGGGCTTTTTTTATTTCTGCTGATTAATCTCCAGAACCCTGACGATCAAATCCTTGCACCCCAACCATTTTGAAAGATATGGAGTAGAGTTAACCGGCTACAGCCTTTTTCTCTGCATCACCGATAAAGAATTTGTACCAGAGGTAAGCGACGAGCAGTACGCCGAGATAAATCAATCCCAACTTCAGGTTGAAGATCATCATCGAGATGAAACTCACTATTGCCACGACGAGCGCAAAGATCTGCACCCATGGATAAAGCTGAGCAACGAACGGACGTGGAAGATTCGGCTCATTCTTACGGAGAATGAAGAAAGTTATTAAGCCGAAGATATAAAGCGTAATCGCTCCAAAACAGGCAATCGTGATGATTTCGCCGGTTTTGCCGGTGAGAAGAGCGCCTATTCCTACAATCATGTTCAAGACTAGTGCCTTGGCTGGAGTTTTAAATCTAGGATGAGTTTCTCCTAAAATTCTCGGGAAGTATCCGACTCTGCCAAATTCGTAAGTCACGCGGCCTGCAGCGAGAATGATTCCGTGGAAAGATGCCACGAGTCCGAAAAGCCCTATCGTGAGGAGCAAATGATAGAGATAATTATCTTTACCCACGATGTGAGAAAGTGCGAGTGGAAGTGGGGAGTCTGAAGGAGCAGCACCCGGAGTCGGATACACGATTGTTTCCCAGCCATTCACGCCGATCGAAGAAACGAAAGTAAGAAAACAAAGAACCACAAGAGTAAAGATCGCCCAGCCGAATCCTTTTGAAATATTTTTCTGTGGATTGATGGTTTCTTCCGCCACGTTTGCCACGCCTTCAATGCCCAAGAAGAACCAGATAGCAAATGGAATGGATGCGAAGATTCCGGTCACTCCATTCGGTAGCGCATTGGTGGCGAGGTGAGTGGAATCAAAGTGAGGAAGAGTCACACCTGCGAATATCAGCAATTCAAGCACCGCAAAAATGGTGATGAACAACTCAAAGCGCGCAGCTGCCTTCACGCCGAAGATATTGAGGGATGTGAAAATCACAAAAGCTCCGGTAGCAATGCCAATGATCGGGATGTTCGGGAAAAATTCGTGGAAGTAAGCACCGATCGCAAAAGCAATCGCTGGCGGTGCAAACACAAACTCGATCAGTTGGGCAATTCCTGCAATGAATCCCAAATCCGTACCCATGGCGCGGTTTGCGTAGTCAAATACGCCGCCAGCCTTTGGAATCGCGCAAGCGAGTTCGCAGTAGCTGAAGGTAAAGAACACGTACATGAGCGCGATGAAGAACGTGGAGATCGCCAGCCCCAGAGTTCCACCTGCGGGTAACCCAAGATTCCAACCGAAGTACATTCCGGAGATAACGTAGCCCACACCCAAGCCCCAAAGCATGACGGGACCAAGTGTTCTTTGTAAGTGAGAGTCAGAGTGGTTCATTCCTCAATAATAGCACTTCAAACAGTAGGATTTAAACTCTTTTGACACTTGATAACCGTTAATTTAGTCTAAAACTACTATGCTTAATCAATTGAAAAAACTAAATGTTGCAGATTGGATTAGTTGCTCACGCATGATCGCTGCTCCTCTTGTAGTTGCTACAACCCTTCTTGGTCTGAAATTTGAAACAGGATTGATCATGTTGATTGGCATGGCAACCGATTACCTGGATGGAAAGGCAGCTCGATATTTCAAGGTTAGTTCTAAGATGGGCTCCAGGCTCGACTCCATTGGAGATGCAGTTCTTTTGCTTGCCGGTTTCTTTAGTGTAGTTTTGTTCTATCCTGAATTTATTCAAGCGCACATTTGGGAGACCTGGATCTTAATGATTCTGTATCTCCTACAGCCAGTTGTTTCATTTATAAAGTTTAGACGCGAAACAGCTTTCCATACGTATTCGGCCAAACTATCGGCACTAACGGCCAGTCTGTTTATTGTTGCTTGCTTCTTCTATGGGCCGAATGAGTGGCTGTTTTACATTGCCTGGGTTGTCGGCATGATAGAGCAAATAGATGAACTGGCCCTTCTGTTTATCATTTCTGAGCTCAAAGAAGACATCAAAGGCGTCTATTGGTTCCTGAAAGAAAAAAAATCCTAAGTCCTAACAGATAGTTCTTTCTGGCATTTTGAATTAGTAGAAGACCTATTAATGAAATACAGGATTCCAGATGTTTACGCAGAAAAAGTGAGATTAACACTGGGAAGTAACTAAAGCCTTTACAGACTCTAACCCTAAGCTCTATTAAGATGCCAGGGAAAGTGCCTGGATGCAATCGTCCACAAAGCCACCCCACTTTAAAATTCAGTCGTGATCTCCGCAAGGAGTGAAAGATACTAAAAGCCCAGTTTAACCCACTGGGCTTTTTTATTTGTACTCACTCAATTCAATAAACAACATAACTACTAGTTCTTTTGAATCTATCTATAACCAACTTCATTTTACTGAGAATCTCTTTTTGAAAACGATTTTCCTGCACTGGACTCCAAGAGTTCATTTCTTTTTTTAAAGACTCTAAACTCTCGTACTCGGAAAGCCATAAAATAGAAGCAATTTCCTGTTCTTTTTCTTTGAATCTATCCAACATTTGACGTTGAACCAAGATTCGACCAGGTGAAAATCCGAACTCTTTTAAAAGTTCCGAAGCCGCAATTCTTAAGGCCAATACCTCATCAAACTTTCCCGATTTTGGATAATAAGAGTTTTGCACAATGATCTTTCTGCCAGACATCTTTTTATCCATTTCAGCCATTTCTTTTTCAGTCGGGAAGACGGTTCCCCATTCTTGGGCAAATGAAGGGAGAGAAAGCATCAAACATTGCAAAATAAGAATGTATTTCATACTTTAATGATCGGTTACGATGGAATTTGTGTCAACAATGTCCAAGGATTCTGAAAATTTGCAGAACGTTTCAGCCGTGATGAAATTGGTTCCTTGTAAATATCACGAGATTTGATAGAATTTAAAAACTGGTGGGGTTTTGAATAAAGCCAGCGACGACTTTGCCCCACCAGAAACCCTCCCTAAATTCTTAGGGTGGTTTCTGGCCCAAATATCACAATATGTAACAACCTCTAAAACTGAATCGACATAAGAGCGCAGTAAATTTCTTTAATGAAATTTGATAGTTAGAATGAAAATCTGTGTGGCAGAAACGCCTTACTGATAACGATTGTCCCCAGTCTCGACGCCACCCCATCTTAAATTCAGTCACGATCTTCGCAAGAAGTGAAAGATACTAAAGCCCAGTTTAACCCACTGGGCTTTTTTATTTCTAAAGTTGACCCT
>DLGL01000060.1:68203-68345 GCA_002482685.1 Bacteriovoracaceae bacterium UBA7695
CTGTTTTCGTCACACGTTTTTGCTGGGCCTTGCGGCCCTCATGAAATTTATGTCCGTGAACAGTGGATCAAAGCCTACCCAAAAAGTGATGGAACAAAAATATCCGCTCATACGAGGAATGCTCACTGTCGAGAAATTGAAA
>DLGL01000106.1 GCA_002482685.1 Bacteriovoracaceae bacterium UBA7695
GCGCATATAAATTCGGTTAGACACTTCCGCCTGAGATAGATTAGTCAGCCTTACACTTATTCCGGCCTTAAAAATATAATTAGTTCTTGAAGTGGAATCACTTCTGAAGCGGATTTCGTAAGTTTTATTATCTGCAAAAGAAGCTGAATTGGTAAGTGCAGCTGAGTTCCATTGATAGGCCAGACCAGTTACTGTCACTGTAGATCCCGCCACGGCGATATTGTCGGTGACGTTATGCAAGGCCATCGTTCCCACACTTGTGGCATTATTGGTAGACATGAGTCCTTCAAGCCTATAAGCGGCTGATTCCAGTTCTACAAATCGGGAATCATTTCGAATAAACTTGCTGACGTAGGTTGCATTAGTGGCAAGTGTTGTCGCAGTTGTTTGAAATACAGGAGCTAAAATAACCCGTGACTGACCCCCATGATCAAAGCCGGTCATTGGAAACCAGAGTTTTGTTTTAGTGGCTTCAACTTGCTTAATCAATATTTTTGCCGTCTGAACAACGAGCTGATCGTTGGCCGCCGTACCACTTAAACGAATCTTTAAATTATTAGTTCCCGCAGGAATTGTGAGAGCACCCGATCGGAAACGTCTTGGAGTTGTTGTGCCAAAAGGAACTGATATGGATCCAAGTCCAACATTGCCGTTTCCAAGTAGATCAACAGAATAGTTAATAGTCGTGTTTATATTAATGGCCATGATTTCTAAGTAATAGGTATTTGACGTAGCAACATAATCTGTTGTCGTTAAGGGATACAGTGAACGGTCAAAAATGGTTGCCGCCGTATTTGATGATAAACCCCGATCAATTAAATCAATTGGAACCATGATCGTGATACCAGGACTCAAAAATGTTACTTCTCCTCCGTCATCAAATACTGGAGAGGTAATCCTTAACGTTTTAACTTCAGGACTCATAGAGGTCATAGTACAAGTTGAAACTCCGCTAGCATTTGAAGCGGAACAAACACCGTAAGTGTTATCATTTCCAGAATCCGTGGCCGTAAAAGTGGGGATCTCACCGGGGATTGGATTCTGTCCGGCATCTCTTAATGTGATTGTTACCGTTGAACTTGCAGTTCCATTGGCAAGAATTCCCGAAGTCCCGGCAATATCGGAATTTGCTCCCGTAGCACTACCCGGGATAAATTCTACTGTTCCTCCAGTCACTGCAACCGGAGTCAATAGATTGAGGGTTTTAATTTCCGCTTTAAGTGAGGTCAGATTACAAAGTGCCAAACCTGTTACATCCGAGGGTAAACAAGAACCGTAAACATTGCTACTGCCAGTATCTGTAGCGGAAAAAGTGGGAGTAATCCCCGTGACCGGATTTCCATAAGAGTCTTTTAAATTAATTCTAACGAGTGCAGCTGACACACCATCTGCACTAGGATTTGAAGTAGAAAGAATTGTGGATTGAGTTGAATCTGCAGGACCGGAAATAAAAACAATATTATCGCCTGAAACGTAGGCAGGAGAAAGGATTTCCAGGCGTTTTGTTTCAGCAACTGTTGAAACCATGCTGCAAATTGAATTACCAAGATTATCAAGTGGAGAGCAAACTCCATATGTATTCCCTGAACTGGTATTTGTGGCCCTAAAAGTGGGAGTTCCAGAAAATGGATTTCCCTCAACATCCACTAGATGAATACGAATCTGCGCAGAAGTAGATCCATCAGCAAGGATATTACTATCACCAGTGATTGATGAGTTTGAATAATCAACAGAATCATTGACAAAAGTTACACTCCCACCGCTGAGACTTACAGGATAGCTCAGGGATAGAATTTTTACTTCTGGAATCGAAGAGGCAAGTGTACATAGCGAAACCCCGTCAGAGTTTGAACTACTACAGGCCCCATAAACATTGCTTAATCCTGTATCTGTTGCGGAAAATAAAGGCACCACCCCTGTCACCGGAATAGACCCTGCAGCTTTTAAAGTAATGGTTACTACCGCCACAGAAACACCATTAGCAACGATAGAACCTGAACCAATTATAGATGACTCGGCAGCAAGAACATCTGATGCATCCAAATCAGGATTGGGTGTCTGAGAAGGCGTATCTTCGCCAGTACCAAAACCACCGTCACTTGTCGTTGTGGACTTATTACAAGCAAAACTAAGAAGAAAGAGAAGAAGCAGAATAAAAATATTATTCATAGGCCATTCCCAGGTTGATTGAGGTTAAATTATTGGCCTGCTGATAAGTCCCGTCGTATTGCGCCCTCTCATGAAGAAGCTCAATGCTCCAGTCTATCTGACGGTATCTGAGGAGATAATTTAGGCTTCCACGAACTGCAGCTCCGCGGTTGATGTTCAAGTCTTCTTTTCCACCGGAAAAATACTGATGATAGGCCACTTTAAAAGAAATCCCCGATGTGAGAAATCGAAATAAGTCAGCATAGGCCTGAATACCTATTAATGGTAAATTGAGTGTTTTTACCGCTATCTCTTTTCCACCATCCCCATAGAGAAAGTTCTCTTGTTTCAGACCACCCACAGCTGCAAGATCAAAACGAGGAAAAATTTTTCTGCGTAGATCAAACTGGCCTCGCAAAAGATAGGAGGTTTCCGGTTTGACACCTTTACTAAATGATTGCCTACGAAGTGATAGTTCGGCCTGGCTTGACCATAAGGCTGAGAGCTTCATCTGAAGGCCTACATGTGCATGGAGATCGGTTGAAGTAGCGTTAGCTTTTCGTTTGAGGGAGTCTTTGGCTTCAATATCTGAAAATGAATAACCCAGGCGATTAACGAATCGTTTATTGTAAGTTGAGTCTTGCGCTTGAGACTTCTGAGTCAGCAAACACAGTCCAAAAAGAAGCAGCAAAAAGTGTAGAACTAAAGTTCTGGGTAGAATATCCACACCTTATAGTCGCACTATTTAAGATTTTATTAATGCGACAAATTCTGCCTATAATTCTTGATTAAAGATGTCACTCATCAGGCTATCTAGAATAATAAAGCCCCTGGGATTAAGGATCATTTTCCCGGATTGGTAAACCCCAAGCCTTTGAGAAACCCAATGCTCAAAGAGTTTTTCTAGCTGCGGTGATAATCTCTCCGGTGACCACCCCATACTTGTTCTCAGTAGAAGATACATCTTTTCTAATTCGACTTCTGCCTGACTTAAATGCTCCACTTCTACTTCCGGCTGAGAGACCTTCCATTTATAACGGAGACCACTATTTTCTGAAAGATTCAGGTATCCCGTACCGGTGGGGCCTAGGGCCATAACAGATTCTGAACGCCAATACTTTAGGTTATGCTTTGATTCAAATCCAGGCAGAGCAAAATTAGAAACTTCGTAATGATGATACCCTTTTGAAACCAGGTAATCACTGACCTGGAGATACTCTTCACTAATATATTCATCATCCGGAATATTCTGAATATGAGGGTATTTTGACCGCGCATTAAGGATGTAAAGACTTATATGTTTTGGCCTGTAGGCCAGAAGCAAATCCAGTTCTGATATGATATCGCGTTTTTTTTCTTTCGAAAAAGGAATACCTAGTAAAAAATCCAGAGAAAAATTCCAGTCATTCTCCTGACAAAATTTTAGCAGATCAAGGCTTTCCTGAAGTGAGTGTTGCCGGTCCATGATTTTTAAAAAATCAGGGTGAAGAGACTGAGTGCCGATGGAAATCCGGTTCATTCCAATTTTTTTCCAACTATCGATCATCTCTTGGGTCCATGTCCCTGGATCAATCTCCATGGTGAACTCACAATTATCTCCTATAGGCATTTCTTTTAGCACATGATCTCTAAAAAACTCAGCTCCCTCAACACCCCAAAGTGAGGGGGTTCCTCCACCAAGATAAACTGTTTCTAAGGGAAGAATTTCAACGGTAGATGAATTCAAAATTTCCTGGTGTCTCATCAAGCTGTTATCTAGAAACTGATGAAACTCCTCAATCTGCTTTTTAGACTGATCGAATTGCTTTTTATAAAAATCACAGTAATTGCACAGGTGCTTACAGTAGGGGACATGCAAATAGAGGCTTGAGACCTGAGTCATTATAGAGAAAGTCCTTCAAAAAAAAGAGGTCTACAGAGATAATAGAAGGATACTGAGAATGTCTCAACTAAGGAAGCTATGAAAATTGACCAGGTCCAGCTAGATAACAAACTTAACACGCTTTTCATCCATTCTCCTGGCTGTAGTGCAGCCACTGTCCAGATTTGGTTCCGCGCAGGTTCGGCACTTGAGAAAAAAGACAATGAAGGGATCGCTCACTTTTTGGAACATATGTTTTTTAAGGGCACTCCTACTCGTCCAGGCCCTCAACTGGCCCATGATATTGAATCCTATGGCGGTGAAGTCAACGCCTTTACTTCATTTGATTACACTTGTTACTACATTAATACGCCGAGTATTTTTCTGGATAAGTCGGTTGATATCTTAATGGATATGGTGGCCAATCCTCTATTCGGTGAAGAAGATATTCCAGCCGAGCGTCAGGTGGTTTTTGAAGAGTATCGTCGCGCCATGGATAATCCATCTCAGTATAATTTTATCCAGCTTCAAAAAGCGTCTTTCGAAGGGGGCTACGCTCATCCCATTTTAGGTCGCGAAGATACTATTCTGAATTTTTCGTCGGAACAAATTAGAAGTTTCAGAGAAGATTTTTATAATTTAGAAAATGCGATGCTGGTGGTGGCGGGTGATTTAACAAATCGTCAAGCACTGGAAGATAAAATTAAATCTTATAGCTTACCTCATGGAAAAAAATCCAGCTTTGGAAGTTTTGATCTCAAAAAACAATCTTCAGTTAATGTGCATGACAAAGATATCCGTCAAGCAACTCTGACTCTCAGTATTCAGGCGCCTCAGTATGCGGGGGAGCATACGGCCGCTCAAGATCTGGCCATCAACTGTCTAGCCCATGGTGAGACATCGCGCTTCTATCAGGCGCTGGTTGCTAAAACCTCACTTTGTAATGGTGTGGCCGGTTCTACTATGTACTTCGCCGATGGCGGAGCTCATATGCTTAAAATGAGTTTCCCCGTTGAAAATCTCAACAAGGTTTCAAAACTTTTTATCTCCACACTTAAAGAATGTCTGGATAAAGGTTTTAAACCTGAAGAGCTGACCAAAATTAAAAACCAATATATCTCTTCAAAAGTCTATGAGCGGGAATCCATTGAGTCCTATGCGTTTAGCTTAGGTCACGGCTTTGCTCAATCTGGTAATATTTTTTGTGAAGATGAATTCATTGAAAAGATTCGTCACACAACTGTGGATGAAGTGTGGGATGGATTAATCACTCTCTTCCAGAAATCCACTCATTTTACGCTCCAGGTGCCTAAAGGGACTGATCTTAAAAAACAAGAGAAGGAACTAGTTAAGTGGCAGGGTGACATTAAAGCTGTCGCCGGCAAAGTTAAAAAGAAAACTGAAGCACTTAAGATCATCACGTCTACAAAAGATAGCGCTGTTCAGGTTATAGAACTGAAACCGGGTATTCGCCTAATTTACCGCCAGAACAAACTCACTCCTACTTTCGTGCTTCACGCTTATCTAAAAGGTGGACAGGCGTCTGAGAATTTAAAAACAGCTGGCCAGCATCATTTGATGAATCGTCTTTTTACTTACGGGTATAAAGGAATGAAATATGAAAAACTAAAAAATGAACTAGAGTCTCTTTCTTCTTCTCTCAGTGGTTTTTCAGGTAAGAATGCGTATGGATTGACTCTTCATGGACAGAGTAAGGATTTTGAACGCCTTTCAGAGCATTTTTTTGGAACGCTATTTACGCCTGAGATGCCCAAGAAGTTTTTTGATCACGAAAGAAAGGTTATTATCCGAGCTTTAGATAACTCTAAAGAAGATCCTATGAAGCAGGCGTTTAAATCATTTTATAAAATGGTTTTCAATCAACACCCTTACTCACTAGATCTCGCAGGCTCTGCTCCTACTCGGAAAACTTTTACTCCAACTGGTCTCAATCGCCTACACCAGGGACATTTAAAACAATCTGAAATCGTCTTCACTTACTGCGGAGATCAAGATCTTCCAGGAGTACTTCAAATGATGAAAGAAGTAACGAAAGGACTTGGTCCAAGGAAGAGTCTTAAAAAAGCTAAAAACAAAGTGAAACCTGTGACCGGTAAAAAAGTGGATCTGGAATTTACCAGAGAGCAAACTCAGATCATCATTGGCGCTCCTGCCTTTAACATAACTCAAAAAGAAGACCTCTTCTTGAAAATGATCTCCACTCACTTATCTGGTCAGAGTTCTGATCTTTTTGTTGAGGTGAGAGATAAACAGGGTCTTTGCTACTCAGTCTCCCCAGTTCACGTTTCTGCACTTGAGGCCGGCTGCTGGGGAATATATATTGGTTCAGGCCACGATAAAACGGATGCTGCGATCGAAGCCATCATGAAAATTATTAATGCCATCCGTGATAATGGTTTAACAAAAAAAGAATTCGAAAGGATTAAAACAATGATGGATGGTCAGAACCTTCTGGGTATTCAAACGAATGAAGACTACGCTCAGTTTTATTCAATACCTGTTCTTCACAACCTTGGATTAGATTTTGCCCATAACAACAACGACCTCATCCGGAATGCGAAGTACGAAGACTTTCAGGCTTTCTTGAAAAAATTCTTTGGGTCTAAATGGAATATAATTAAGGCCGGTCGGTTAAGTTAACAAATTTAAGAAACTCTTCTGGTGGGTGCAGGAATCATCCCACTCACCAGCATTTCCTGATCAGAGACGGCCTCATCACGTAAAACTTTTTTAAAGATCAAATTGTTGTCACCTAGTTTATTTTGACTGGCGAGAATCGACATGAGAGTTGTCATAGATTCAAAACACGTGGCAAACATTTGGTAAAAACGAGGAATATCCAAAAAGCTCGTTCCTACTGTATTCAAATGAGAGTAAGCCGTTTTCCCAATCTGCGCGTAGTACTGAGCATCAACTAGTTTCTTGTGTGTGGACTCAGCAAAATAGCCGCAAACCAAAAGCGACATATCGGCCACTTCTTTATAGATCCGTTTTTGTTCTTCCCGGGAGTATTGAGCGGCTTCCATAAGTTTCAACCCAAGAATCTTTTCCCGCACTTTTCCGTCGATAACATCAAAATAGTCCTGCGAGAGGGCAAACTTATCCAGAACATCGCTTGAATAGAAAATGAAAGACTCAGGAACAGGGCATAGTGATTTTTTATTAAGCGCATTCAGACCGTCGAAGAAATACCCCTGGAGGTTGGTCTGAAGAATTATCTTCTTGTCTGATTCAGGTGTCTGCATCCAAGATCTCCTTTACTTATTTTATCATATCGCGAAAAAACCGACGGAATTAACCCCGGAATATTTTGCCGATCTCTTAAAACCAAGGGAAACTAAGGGGATGAAACGCCTTAAAAATCTCTTCGCAGTTCTGATTCTATTGCTGGCCTTACCTGCCTGGCGCCTCCTGGACTGGGCAGTACTGACTCTCCCCTTTCCCATAATGATCACCATCATGCAGACCATTTGGATGGGCCTTTTTGTAGCTCTGCCTTTGAACCTTATTATTACCCGGTTTAGCCGCTGGTTCGTGCTGGGGACCATCCTTTTTTTTGCTCTAGTAACTTACCTAGCTGGCCCTTTATCTGGTCAGGCTACACTTGACCCTAACCTGACTCATTGTGGGCGCACAACTTACACTGGAACTCTCTATCCTTTGAGAGTGGTGCTCTTCTCTTCCCACCAAGATGACCTGGAAATCAGAAATCAAATGTGCTGGGTTACTAAGTTAATTAAAAAAGTTCCCTCTAATATTGCAGCCGAAGATCTTGCCGATCAGTTGAATGGAATGAAGTTCAGGCTTATGAAGCCAGAAATTAAATACAGGGTTACACTTCCCTGGATTACATTCCTTTTAGGAATGTATGTGAATTCTTCCGGAATTGAGAATGGTCCCTTATTGATACAAAATCTCGGCTACTGGTCTAACCTTTATTCCCATCAAATTTCGGGAAGAGAATATTCTTGGTCTGAGTGGCCTCATTCTGAGGTTGTAAAATTCGAATACGGATTTATAGAAAGAAACTGGGAAAATATTAAAATCGAATTTTAAAACGACCCCAATCAACGGCCAGATTGGGGTACAAGTTGCTTTATTTTGTCTCTTCAATCTCAACCATTAAAAATCCAGAGTCCAAGGCCTGACCTTCTTTGACGTTAATCGACTTGATCACACCATCGGCTCCCGATTTAATTTCATTCTCCATTTTCATGGCCTCTAAAATCAGAACCGTTTCGCCTTTTGAGACTTTATCCCCTTCTTTAAACATGATTTTCACTACCTTACCAGGCATCTGAGTCATGAGGGCGCCAGCGCCACCTTTATTAAGTCCAGAAGGTTTAAACCCTCTGTAGACCTTATACATTTCTGAGTTCGAAACCAAAGTTTCATTAACCCCCAAGCTTGCAAGTTTCTTCCATGCAATTCCATCAAATGAATAAAACTTTTTACCGGCAAGTTTCTTGATTTGCAGAGTCTTCTTTTTGCCCTCATGAGTAAACTCTAGATTTCCAGAATTCAGAACTTCAACATCCAGGGCAAAGTCTTCCATCTCTTGGTTCATGAAGTAGTATCTCACAGAGAACCTCCTGCTTGGTTCTGCTCAATAGCGGCAATCTTAAGCATAAACGATTCAATGTTTTCTTTTTTTGCCACTTTATCTTGAGGCTTAACTGTTCCGATATAAGCAGTTGAATAATGACCTTCTTTAAAGTTCTTTTCATCCAGTATAACTTTATGAAGAGGGATATTAGTTTTAATCCCATCGATCAGAAGACCATCCAGTGCATTTCTGACTTTACGGAGGGCCACCTCACGGTTAAACCCTTTGGCAATAAGCTTACCGATCATAGGATCAAAGTCCGGAGTAATTGTTAAACCAGAAAAGATACAGTGATCAAAACGAATTCCTTGTGGGAAGGTGGTTTCAAATCCCACAATCTTTCCAGGAGCTGGAAGCATAGAAATAGGATCTTCAGCACAGATTCTAAGCTCAATAGCGTGACCATGAATTTTAATATCCGCTTGTGACTTAAAATCCAGCGGTTCATTAAAAGCCGCTTTAATCATATTTGCCACGAGATCCACACCAGTAATTTCTTCGGTAATAGGGTGCTCAACCTGAATACGTGTATTCATCTCAAGGAAGTAAAATTTCTTATCTTCGCCCATGATGAATTCGACAGTCCCTGCAGAATCGTAATTTACTGCTTTGGCACATCTCACAGCTGTCTCGCAGATATCCTGACGAACTTTTTCATCAGTACCAATAAACGGAGAAGGAGCTTCTTCAATAATCTTCTGGTGACGTCGCTGAATCGAGCATTCACGCTCAAAGACGTGATAAACGTTGCCTTTTTTATCAGCAAGAATCTGCACTTCAATGTGATGCGGATTGAGAATATATTTTTCAACTAAGAGAGCAGCGTAACCAAAGCTCGAGAGGGCCTCACGCTGAACGGCCGCAAAGTTTGCCTTAACCTCAGCTTCATTGGCACAAGGCCGCATCCCTTTACCACCACCACCAGCAACTGCTTTCAGAAGAATCGGGTAACCGATTTCATTCCCTATCTTGATGGCTTCCTCAATAGTTTCTACTTCACCAGTTGAACCAGGGACCACGGGAACACCGGCCTCTTTAGCAATCTGCTTAGAAATATCCTTCGCACCCATTTTATAAACCGCAGTCGGATTAGGACCAATGAAAGTCACACCTTTCTTCGATAGTGCTTCAGAAAACTCTCTATTCTCAGAAAGGAACCCATATCCAGGGTGAACACCATCGATTTTGTAATTATCGATGATCTCCATGATCTTCGGAATATCTAAATAAGTTTCCTTATTGTTTGAACCTTTAAGGTGAACCCACTCCTGACAATATTCAAGATGAGGTGGTTCAGTTTCGTTATCAGTCCAGACACCAACTGAAACCAGTCCTAGTTCGTTTAAAGCTTTTGCCACCCGGATGGCAATCTCACCACGGTTAATGATGAGGACGCGTTTTCCTTTCATAGTGGAATATTCCCGTGTTTACGATCTGGACGAGCAACTTTTTTGTTCTCCAGAGCTTTTAAGTATTGGTAGAGACGCTGACGAGTGATTTCCGGATTGATAATTTCATCCAGGTATCCAAGCTCGGCTGCGCGGTAAGGATTAGCGAAGTTATTTTCGTAATACTCAACGTTCTTCGCTTTATTCTCAGGATCGTTTCTGAAAATAATATTTACAGCACCTTCAGCTCCCATTACGGCAATTTCTGCAGTCGGATAAGCGAGGTTAATATCAGATCGGATGTGCTTCGATGCCATCACATCATAGGCACCACCGTAAGCCTTACGTGTAATGAGGGTAATAAGCGGAACGGTCGCTTCCGAGTATGCGTAAAGAAGTTTAGCGCCGTGACGTATAATCCCACCGTACTCCTGAACAGTTCCTGGTAAAAATCCCGGAACATCTACCAGAGTGATAATTGGGATATTAAAAGCATCGCAGAAGCGAACAAAGCGCGCAGCTTTAACTGATGAATCAATATCTAAACACCCTGCTAAAAATGCCGGCTGATTAGCCACTATCCCTACTTTGATTCCACCAACCGATGCAAAACCTGTGATGATATTTTTTGCAAAGTCAGCGTGCACTTCCAGAAAATGCTGATCATCAATCACTTCTAAAAGAAGCTCGTGCATGTCATAAGGCTTCTTCACAGAATCAGGAATAAAGGTCTTAAGCTTATTATTCTGGCGGTTCACTGAATCTGTTGTGAGCTTAGGTGTGTGCTTAGCTTTGTTACAAGCAGGAATAAATGAAAACAATTCTCTCACTCTTTCAAAACAATCATCCTCATCATCACAACGAAAGTGCGCAACACCGGATTTTTCATTGTGAGTATGAGCTCCGCCTAAAGCGTCTTTTGTTACTTCTTCATGAGTTACTGTTTTAATAACATCAGGACCAGTTACAAACATGTATGAGGTTTTATCCACCATGAAGATAAAATCAGTCATTGCAGGAGAATAAACGGCTCCCCCGGCACAGGGACCCATAATAAGAGAGATCTGTGGAATCACTCCGGATGCTTGAACGTTACGGTAGAAAATTTCAGCGTACCCAGCGAGAGATTCAACCCCTTCCTGAATACGGGCCCCACCTGAGTCATTGAGGCCAATAACTGGAATACGATTATCCAGAGCAAAGTCCATGACCTTACAAATCTTTTTAGCGTACGCCATACCAAGAGCACCGCCCCAGCAGGTGAAATCCTGTGAGAAAATAGCAACCTGTTGACCATTGATTGTACCAATCCCGGTAACAACACCATCACCTAAGTATCTGGTTTTTTCCATCCCGAATGATTCACATTTATGAACGACAAATTTATCAAATTCAATGAATGAACCAGGATCGAGAAGTTTATTGATTCTTTCACGGGCCGTGTACTTACCTTGCTCATGCTGCTTTTTAATTCTCTCAACACCACCACCAATTTCCGCTTGTTGCGAAAGGGTAGCGAGCTGCTCTCTTTTTTGCTCGTTAGTTAGCACGGGAATCCTCCTGAAAAAATATCCTATATTTATACCCCTAGAGACTTTGTGGGTAAAGAATTGACTCGTGGCGCGCAAGCAAAAACTGCCCCTTTCATGCTTCGCCCCTATCTTGGAATAAAATGGTTTTTTAGCCAGGAGAAGACATGAAACTATTTTTACTAGCGTTTGTTCTTATTTCTCAATCCGCCCTCGCTTATGACGCTCTAGTATGGGGTGGTCCTGGAGCCTGTGAAGACGATTGTGTAACAGCCGCTGTCCACGTAACAAAAATGGCAGGGTTAAATCCGATGGTGGTGACGCCAGAAAACTTTGACCCCGCCCTCCTCGAATCGGCCAGGGTTTGGGTAACTCCCGGTGGAAAATCATCTAAAGTTTCTATCGCATTAGGCGCTGCCAACCGCGAAGCTATCCGCAGGTTTGTGTTCAACGGTGGTGGGTATGTAGGTTTTTGCGCAGGTGGATTTCTCACAACTCATAAGGTAGGAACCACAAAATATGCTGGACTTGGAATTGTAGACGGAAAATCGGCACCATATAAAAAATCTCGTTCAGCTGTCTCCCTGCAAGCATTAATTACCCCTGCAGGAATCAAGTATCACTATTGGGAAGGTGGCCCTTACTTTTCATTTAATGCCGCTCAAGCACAAAGAATTAACATTACCTCAAGGTATAAAAAAACCTACCAAATCAACGGACTTGAAACAACTTACGGCTCTGGAAGAGTTTCCATTACAGGAACGCATCCTGAAGCACCACAATGGTGGTATGAGGACGAAAATATTTCTGATATAGATGGATCAGATAACGAGGAAGCTGCGGCCATGATCAAATGGGCAGCAAAAAAATAATATGTTAGCAGATAGTCTGAAAGAAGTTACCGCTGGTGTTCATTCTCAATTAGAAAAGAAGATGGACATCATGTCCCACCTGAACACTCGTAGTGACTATCTGGAGTTAGTAAAAAAATTTTATCAGTACTATTTGTCGGTCGAGCCTATACTTAAAAATTTTTCTCCCCGCCTCCCGATGGAAGGTCGGGAAAAACTGCCTCTCCTCACTAAAGATCTTTTAAATCTTGGTCTAAGTGGTGCTGACATCGAGGCTTTGACCAAAGCACCCATCCCAAGTCTACAATCACTCCCGGAAGCCATAGGAGCTTTGTATGTACTGGAGGGATCAACCCTGGGGGGCCAGGTCATTTCAAAACATCTCCAAAATAAATTACAAATTACTCCTGATTCAGGTGGAGCTTTCTTCTGGGCCTACGGGAATAAAACTATGCCAATGTGGTTGTCTTTTAAGAACTTCTTAAACTCTGACGACACTGCAGGCCTGCAAGAAAATCCTAAGGTACTGGAATCCGCAAAAGAGACCTTTTTATCGATGGAAAAGTGGCTTTGTTAACTTAACTTACTGAAAGTTTTCATCTATAAATTTCTCATAACTTTCAGGAGCTTTTCATGTCCCATAAGATTCTTGTGATTGAAGACGATGAAGCCTCTCGTATGATGTACTCGGAAATTCTCTCAATGGAGGATTTTGAAGTTATCGAAGCCGAAGATGGTCACTCCGCTTTAAATTATCTTCACAATAATCCAAATCCTGATTTGATTCTTATGGATTTAACTTTTCCGAATATGACTCCAAAGGAATTTGTCACCGATTTGAAAGGTAATCCTCACACAAACTCTATTCCTTATATATTTATCTCAGGACAGGGAACAATCAGGGAACAGGCCCAGGAACTTGAAGCAACAACCTATCTTAAAAAGCCTTTTGATCTGGATGATTTTGTAAGTCTCGTAAAAAAACACTCATGATCTCATCTTTAATTTAGAACCCAGCTCCTGAATCAAACTATTATTTTTGATGAGGAGATCAAATATCAAATCACTAAAATTCTTAGCACCATCTATTTCATGTTTAAGCCATGGTTCAGATTTATTTTTAATAACTTCAGTCCAAGTTTCAAAAGATGCCCTTGGGTTAATAGGGCCCTGATAATTTCTCTGCTCGAAATTTTTTCTCGGATCACCACCCCAGTGAATTGTCTGAAGAATTTCTGGTCTAAAAAACACCAGCAGTGAATTATCAATTTCGTTAAGTCTTAAAGCAATGAGCCCACTCGCCTGATCCTTAAGAAGATACCATTCTTTACCGTGCTCACTGAGAGCGTCCGTGACAAAAATTCTTTTATTCTGCCGGTCCATTATTTGGTTGAGTTCTTTGGCAAGGTTAAGAACATCCTCTGACAGAGGAGTTAATCCATAAGCATTTACTTTATCGTTTGAAACTACCGCAAACCCAAGGGTATGAAATATCTGATTAACCTCAGATCCTAGCTTAAATAACTCACTATAGGGATTGAGTGAATCTTTAAGTTTAACAAAAAAATCTTGAAAGCGCTTATTGAAGCTAATAATTGATTCCTGACGAAGCCCCTTCTCAATTAGGGGAGCACTGAGCGCCAGACAATTTGAAATCGTTTCACAGTGCGATCGATTTTTATGGCTTATAAAAACAGGATCCGGACTGTGACAAGCTATTAGGCCCCACAGTTCTCCTTCAACTTTTATCGCCACAGAAAATGACCCCCGCACTCCCATATTTTTTAAATATTCCAAGTGAATCTCAGATACACCTCTTAATCTGGAATTGGATAAATCAAGATTTGTTTGTTTATTAAATCCTGAAAGGATGGGTGAATTTTCAGTTGTTATGTCATTTATAAGTCGGACCTGATTTTTCAGGTACAAATCTCTAGCTGGCCTTGGGATATCAGACGCTGGAAAACGGTGTCCTGCAAATGAATGAGATCCTGATGTTCTATCCTCAGCAATCACTTCACCATACATGTCCGGTGGAAAAAATCTGTAGAGCATAACTCTGGACATACCTGTCAATGTACGAATGGCCCTACATGCAAAAAGACTTAACTCAGCGACATCCTTCGCCACTTTCATTGATTCAAGAAAATTGTTTATGATGATACCGGAATCAATCTTAGATGAGTCCTCTACTATCTTCTCAATTTCGATTCCGATTAAGGTTTCATCAATTTTATAAAGATAGACGTCGAGGTTTTGCCACACGAATGAAACTGGGTGGACTATATGATTTAAGACTTTCTGTTGAATTATTTTAAATAGCTCATGAGGCAAGAGTAGATTTAACTTTTCCCCTACTTTCATCTTTGACGGCTCTGGCATGTCAAAAAAGCTGGTTGCATTCTCACTGATAAAAAGTATTTTCAGGTCTGCTTTTGATACAGCTGTGAATATTCCATGTCCTTGAATCGAATGGATGAGATGAATTTGTTCCTTGTCGCACGAGGTGAGATCTACAGACTTCATTTTTTAATCCATTTGTTAATTAACTGATGAAGTATGTTCATCTGAACAGGTTTAGTCGCATAATCATTCATACCAGAATCCAGGCATCTTTCCCGGTCTCCAGGCATTGCGTTAGCGGTTAAAGCGATGATCGGTAATTTTTTGTAGGACTCGCCCAGGCTTCTAATCTTTTGAGTCGTCTGAAGACCATCCATAACTGGCATTTGCATATCCATTAAAACCACGTCTAGATTTTCATTCATAACCGTCTCTAAAGCGTCATGCCCACTTCCGGCCACAGACACAGTCGCTCCGGCCTCTTTGAGCATGAGTTCCAGGACCTTAAGACTTTCACTACTATCATCTACGGCGAGGATTTTTATCCCTCTTAAATCAAATTTTGTATGACCTAACTCAAGATCATGTTCGAGCTTAGTTGTTTTCTGCAAATTGACCTGGAACCAAAAAGTACTTCCTTCGCCTTTTTTACTCTCAAAACCAATGGTCCCGTTCATGAGTTCTACCAGCTGTTTTGAGATAGAAAGTCCCAATCCTGTACCACCAAACTTTCTGGCACTGCCCGAATCGGCCTGTGAGAAACGTTTAAAAATTTTACTAAAAGCTTCTTCCTCAATGCCAATTCCTGAATCTTTAACTTCGAAATAGATCGGAGAAGGGGCAGATGAGACTTGTGAGAAAACCTGAACACGCAAGTTGACTGTGCCATTTTCGGTGAATTTAATAGCGTTTCCGATTAGATTAATAAGAATCTGCTTTATGCGTACCTGATCGCCCAATAAAATCAAGTCCGTATTGAAATCTTCTTCAACTGATAGTTTAATTTTTTTCTCTAACGCCAGAGTCTCAAAAGTTTGAATTACATCATGAATCATTAAAGACAGTGAAAATGGCTTCATATCAAAATGAATTTTACCCGCCTCTATTCTCGAAAGATCCAGCACATCTTCAATCAAGGAAAGAAGAACTTTACTAGAACGGGAAATACTCTCAACTAATTTCAACTGTTGTGGTGGAATTTTTGAGCGACTTAAGAGTTGAGACATACCCATAATGACGTTAAGAGGCGTCCTCAACTCATGACTCATAGACGCCAAAAAATCACTCTTTGCTCTGTTGGCAGATTCTGCATTATGTTTTTCATCCCTGAGAGCGAGCTCAGTTCTCTTGAGTTTAGATATATCCTTACTTATGGTAACTACACGTATGACGTTCTGGTCATCATCTAAAATAGGAACCATTGTATTGGAGAGATACCTTGATCCTGACGGTCCAGGAACCTCTTCTTCAAACATCACAATCGACTTCGTTTTTAAACATCTTTCGTAGTTTTTTAAAACTTCGGTGTGGTTTGTCGGATCTACCAGATCCTTGAGACTCATTCCAAGAAAATGATTTGGGGAAAGATTTTTTTTACTGGTACTTTGATTAAAAGATTCGAGGTATAATTCTCCGTCTTTTAGTTTATAAACTGAGAGGTAGTCTGAAGTATGCTCAAGAACCTGAGCAAAAATAGTCTCTTTCTCAAGTAGCTCTACAGTTTTATTATGGATCTCTGTTGTATCAAACCCTACCGACTGATACTCAGTAATCTTTTGATTATCATCATAGAGGGCACGGTGAATCCATCTCACCCATCTGACAGGGGCCGGGGAGTGATTTTTTACTCTATGTTCATACTGAACAATAGGAGACTCCGGGTTTAGTTTTGAAATTTCAAACGAAACTTTTTTCTTATCAACATCATCAACGATAGAGAGGAAAGTAAGACTCTTGTTACTGAGATCAGTTCCACCGAAATAGTTGCAAAATGCTTTGTTAGTAAATGTAAAATACCCGTCACTGGTATGTCTGGAAACAAAGACGGCTTGATCTTCAATAATGGCCTTATAGCGGCTCTCGCTGGTTGCGAGCTCTTTTTGCATCATTACTTGTGACGTGACATCAATCCCAACTGTTCCAACTGCATAAGGATTTTTCTCGTTTGAGCCGTATAATGGAAACCGGTTCATAAATAAAGAAATAGTTTTTCCATTAAGAATAATTTCTTCCTGTCGCTCAGAAGGTTTTCTCTTGAAAAGGACTTCCAGATCACCTTCACGGAAGAAATTTGCAACATCGTCCGGTAGGATATCGCGATCAGTTTTTCCCACAATATCTTTCTCAACCAGACCAAACATCTCTTCAAAAGATTTATTAGCAGACAAGTAGCGTCCTTGGGCATCTTTTAAAAAAATCAAAGCGGGTGTGCCATCTATTATTGAACGGATTCTCTTGTCACTGGAAATGAGTCGCTCTTGAGCTGTCAGGATCTCCGTATTATCAAAGAATATAACAATGGCCCCAACAATATGATTATTCTCATCTCTGTTTGGATGGATACGAATTTGGTAAAAGCGCTGAGAGGTTTCACATTTTAATTCACTGACTTTGCCCGTCTCAATGGTATGTTTTATAAATTTTTCGAAATCTATGATTTCGCAGTGGCAAGATGCCTTCGCAATATGACTTCCTAAATCAGCAAAAGTCAGATGAAAGATTTGAGATGTCTGCTCGTTGTATCGCAACAATCGAGCGTTACGATCCACCACTAACATCGGTGATGCCATGCTGGATAAAATATTCTCGAGGCTGGCATGAGCAACTCGAAGTTCCCCCGATTTTACGTTCAACTCTTCATTTAGCGTTGTAAGTTCTTCATTAGTACTTTGCATCTCTTCATTGGTGGTTTCAAGCTCCTCGTTAGATGCTTGAAGCTCTTCATTTGTAGAAGACAATTCTTCATTGAGAGATTGCAGTTCCTCATTAGATATCTCTAACTCCTCTATGACCGTTTGCAAGTTTTCTTTAGTGCCGGCCAACTCCTGTTCCAGTTCCAAAACTCTCTTTGGGATGTCCCCTAAATTCATTTCTTTATGGTCAGCCTCTTGCTCTATTTTTTTCATTTCAAAAGACACAAGAAACAAATCCCGCTGACCCTCTAATGAATTTTCAAGTTTCTGTATAGAAAATCCAAAACTTCGTTTGGGAAACTTTTCAAGTCTATATTGACGACTTTTGGCCACCTTGCCTTCTTTACTTGTTTTTTTCAGAAGCACACTAAATTCAGTCGCGGAATTCCGTGGAAGTAAATTCGAGAGACGAAAATCGGCGTGCCCAACCGGATGACTTATAAAGTCTGAAACCGATCCGATAAAATGAACAATTACCCCATCATCATCTACAACAACTGCAGAGAGATTAAACTGCTTTAAAAGTTGTGCCGTTGCATTGAGAGCAATATTGGAGTCCACCAGTGCTTTTTGCTTCTGAGCTGATATACCAGGTGTATTCAGTGTGTAACGATGCGAAGGCTGGCCACTAAGATTGGTGATTGCATGTAATTTCTTATAGATTTTGTGCTTCCGGTCCACTGATTCAAAAAGGTTCCCATTGGCCGTTTCAGATTTTCCTAAGAACAAATATCCATTCGTTTTAAGCGCATAATGAAAAATATCGAATACCCGGTTTTGTAATGGAGTTTCAAAATAGATGAGTACATTCCGGCAAGTGATCATATCTAGTTTTACAAAAGGAGGATTCTGGATCAAATCCTGTTTTGCAAAAACAATCATTTCTCTGATGTTTTTTTTCACCTCAAAATGATTTTCTTTTCTTTCAAAATATTTTTCTAAATAGTGATTGGGTATTCCTGCGACATCATCAATTTTATAAAGAGCAATCCTGGACTGGCCCAAGGCGTCCTGGTCCAGATCAGTTGCGAATATCTTCACCGGCAGTGACTTAGAATGTTTACTTAAAATTTCATTAACCATAAAAGCAATAGAATACGGCTCTTCACCAGTTGCACAACCTGCAGACCAGATTCTTAACTCTTCATCCGATTTCTTTTTAGAGATAATTTCTTCTAAATGAGTTCCCATGGTTTCAAAAGATTCAGTGTCTCTAAAAAATGAGGTCACACTAACGAGCATCTCTTGAGATAACTGAGAAAATTCACCGGGATTTTTTTCAAGATAATGGTAATAATCTTTAACTGTAGCTTGACCAAGTCGAGCCATTCTCTTTTCTATACGTCTCTGAATGGTGGACATCTTGTATTGAGAAAAATCAGCGCCTATCTCTTTTTTTAGAAACAAAACAACCTTGCTGAAATCTATCTCTTCATGAGAATCGATCTTCTCAGAATTATTTTCTCTTTTCTCCAGAATTTGGAATAATTTTTTACCTAAATCCTCGGACGACATAATTGCATCCACCATCCCTGTCTCAATTGAGGTCTTAGGCATCCCATCATACTTAGCACTTTCCTGGCTTTGCACAAGAGTAACACCACCGTTCTCTTTGATGGCCCTGATCCCCTCGGCCCCATCAGAGCCCGTCCCTGAAAGTATGATTCCTACCGATCTTCTATTGAAAGCCTTTGCTAAGGATTGAAAGAAATAATCCACCGAAGGTTTAGGCCGCGTCTCCACCCCGGCCTGAGTCAGAGATAATTCTCCGTTCTCAATTGAAACATCATGATTGGGGGGAACAATATATATGTGTCCAGCCTCAATGACTTGACTATCTTTTACCGCAATAACTGGAAGAGTGGTTTGTCTGGCAATCAGTTCAACCATCATACTTTTTGCATGAGGTGCCAGATGCTGGGCAACGATAAAAGCAGCATGTGGATGAGGTTCTACTTCTCTAAAAAATGCACTTAAGGCCTCAAGGCCTCCCGCTGAAGCGCCTACACCAATGACCCAAAATTCTTTCTGTTGAGTAGCCATTTAGCCAATATATGCCCGTACATTATTACGGTCATCATATTTTTATTGAACACTGTAAGATTAATTTATTACTAATATCATTAATTAGACCCAAATAAAAAAGGCTCCGAAAGGAGCCTTTTTCTATTCGCCAACGGCTCTTTTTTGAGCGCGTTTATCTAAACCATACTTTTCAACTTTCATAATCAACCCCGCCCTCGAAATCCCCAACTCTTTGGCCAATTTAGATTTATTAAAGGCACATCGCTTAAGTCCTTCACGGATCATAAGAATCTCTAATTCCTCAAGTGCATCTTTCAGAGATCCATCCGTCTTCACACCTTTCAGGAAGCTTCCACCTGATGAACTATGTGAGTGACCAGCAGACTCTCCGCTCTCAAGAATACGTGAGCTCAACATATCCGGAGTAATCGTTTTATCTTCCCCAGCAAGAACCACTAAACGTTCAACTTCGTTTTGAAGTTCACGAACGTTACCTGGCCATGTGTGATCTAACATCTTCTCAAGACACTTCTTCGAGAAAGTCTTAAGTGGAAGACCCGCTTCCTCACAACGCTTCTGAATAAAGAAGTCCATAAGGATAGGAATATCTTCCTGACGCTCTTTGAGCGAAGGAAGAGCTACGTTAATGACGTTAATTCTGTAATAAAGATCTTCTCTGAACTCACCCTTAGCAATCATCTCTTTAAGTGGTTTGTTCGTTGCTGCGATCACGCGAACGTTTACTTTCTTCGGAGTTGTAGCTCCGACTTGCATGTACGTTCCTTCCTGAAGAATACGAAGCAGTTTAACCTGCATCGAAGGAGACGTATCCCCGATCTCATCCAGGAACAATGTTCCGCCGTTAGCTACTTCGAATACACCTTTCTTATCTTTCACAGCACCTGTGAATGATCCTTTCACGTGACCAAACAATTCTGAGTCTAAAAGGTTATCGTTGAACGCTGAACAGTTCACGGCCATGAAGACCGCATCTTTTCTTGTTGAATTGTAATGGATCGCTTTCGCTACCATTTCTTTACCTGTTCCGTTTTCCCCTTGAATCAGAATTGTTGATTCAGAGTTCGAAACTTTGGAAAGCAAGTGATAAACCTGCTGCATCTTTTTCGATTTACCAATCAGGTTATGGTAACGGTATTTATTTCCAAGCTCAGAGTTAAGATCCATAATGCGTGCTTCACGCTTAGAGATCTCACCGTGGAAACTTGCAACTTCTTCGGCCACAAGACCAACCAGCTCTTTCATATTGTCGAAATCTTTGTCAGAAAATTTCTTCATCTTCGCAACTGCCGCTTTCGCGTCAACTTCCGGAACTCCGCACTCACACATCTTAGCGACAACTTTCGCAGCATCTTCTGATGTGCAAGTATCTCTAAAGTAAGGGTAAGCAAAGATCGCACCCTGAACATCTCCATCCACAATCACTTTCTGAGCGAACCCAAAGGCCTGAGGAAAAAATGATTCAAACTGAACCCAGTTCTGATCATGGCTTGCAAAAGTTTCAAACACTTTTTCTACGTCTGACTCAAGCCAGTCGTGTCCATAGCCCTGAGACATCTGAAGTTTAAAGAATGGTGACTTATAAGGGTAATCAGTCTGATTGATAAACTGAACTCTACCCTGCTCATCTGCATAGAAAATATCAAGGCCATACCAGCCTCCGATAATCTGCTCGAGCTTCTTATTTACGTGAAGTTCTTTAATGGATTTCCAATCAATCATGATGTTTCTCCTGCCTATTAAATGCCCATTCCATGAACATTATTTTTGTAATCGTCTAACTTATCGGCAGATTGTAGGAATTCTTGACAGGTGATTTGTAGAGATGCGGATTTTATTTACAGTTTATGGGTGCTAATTTGCAGAAGTTCGTCAAAAGTTTGGAAAAACATGGTCTTATTCCACTCCTGAGGGCCCTCAAACTTACGGAGTGTGGTCTTATCCGACGAAAACACAAAGGTTTCTGGTACACGGGTCGTCCCATAGGCTTCCCGGTGAACCTGCGAATTATCAATCAACCAATAGATCGACGCTTTTGAAGGAATACCTAAGGTCTGGAGGTGTTTTTTCACCTTAATTACTTCATCGTTGGCAGCTACCAAAAGAAAGCGCACATTCGGTTGCCCTTCAAATCGCTTTATAAGCCCTAACAGATCCGGTAGCTCAGCTTCACAAGGGGCACACCAGGTTCCCCAAAAATGCACCATTAAGAGCTCCACACGCTCTTTCTCATAGAATGCGTTCACATCAAAAACTTCGCCCTCCAAAGTGGTAAACACTGAGGGAGGTAACTTGCTTAAAACAGCTTCTGCCTGGATGTCGGTGACAAGTTGTGAGTTCAGCGAGTTCTTCTGGTAAACAGAGTACCCAACAGCGGCTGCAATAATGAGGAGAATGGCTAAAATTCGATATTTCATGGCAAAAAAAAACCTTCCCGAAGGAAGGTTTTGAATTTTTTCTTAGTCTACGAAAGCTATGATAGCTTCTTTAGCACCATCACCAAGACGGCCTTCAGCAATCTTAAGTAGACGAGTGTATCCACCTGGACGCTGCTTGTGCTTAGGAGCAACTACATCGAAAAGAGCCTTTACAGCTTCTTTATTATTTAGCTTAGTGAAAGCTAAACGACGGTTAGCAATCGTATCAACTTTAGCTAGAGTAACAAGCTTCTCAACGAAAGGCTTGATAGCGCGAGCCTTAGTATCAGTTGTTCTGATTTTCTCGTGAGTGATCAACTCGATAGCAAGGTTTTGTACCAATGCTTTTCTGTGTTGAGGTTTAACTCCGAGTTTATATTTGTGGCAACCGTGTCTCATAAAAATCTCCTAAAAGAACGCTATCTTATTCAGCGTGCTGAACCTGTTTCATAATGTTGTCGACTTTCATACCAAGTCCAAGTCCCATGCCCGAAAGGATCTCTTTAATTTCGTTAAGAGATTTACGGCCAAAGTTCTTAGTACGAAGCATTTCGCCTTCAGTCTTAGAAACGAGCTCATAGATATATTTAATATTAGCATTCTGTAAACAGTTAGCTGAACGAACAGATAGTTCAAGTTCAGAAACCGGTTTAAGAAGTGCTTCGTTAGCAACACCAGCACCACCACTAGAAGTCGTAGTTGATTTAACTTCAGCTGGAGCATCCTTATCTTCAAAGTTAAGGAATACAGAAAGCTGGTCACGAAGGATTTTAGCTGAGATCGCAACGGCGTCTACAGGGTCAATTCCAGCGTTAGTCCAAACTTCAAGTGTAAGCTTATCGTAGTCAGTTCTCTTACCAACACGTGAGTTAGTCACAGTGTAGTTCACACGGTGAACTGGAGAGAAAAGAGTATCGATATAGATCCAACCAACCGGAAGGTCGAAATTATCTTTGTTATCAAGTGCAGTTACATAACCTTTTCCACGAGAAACTTTCAATTCCATGCGGATAGATCCACCAGAAGAAACGTTTGCAATAACGTGATCAGGGTTAAGAACTTTAACGTGGGCATTTTCCTGGATATCAGAAGCTTTTACAGCGCCTTCAGAGTTCTTCTCAAGGATAAGAGTAACTTCTTCTTTATCAGTAATCTTAAAGCGGATTTCTTTAAGGTTAAGGATGATTTCAGAAACTTCTTCTTTGATGTTATTGATTGTGCCGAACTCGTGGTCCACACCATCAACTTTAACAGCAACGATACCTGCACCCTGAAGTGAAGATAAAAGAACACGTCTAAGAGAGTTACCAAGAGTTAATCCGTAACCGCGCTCAAGTGGCTTGGCAGTGAATTTACCGTAGTTCGACTTAAGACCTTCAGTATCAACTTCAAGAGCTGCCGGACGAATCATTCCAGCCCAATTTTTATTCATATATGAATTCATCAAAATCTCCTAATAAAACAGTGGATACGAAAAACCAGCGACGCTTATACTCTTCTTCTCTTAGGAGCACGACAGCCGTTGTGTGGCATCGGACTCATATCTGCTACAGAAGTAATCTTCAGACCAGCAGCTAGAAGAGCGCGGATTGCGTTTTCGCGACCAGCACCAGGACCTTTAACCTTAACGTCTACAGACATAAGGCCACATTCAGCAGCTTTTTTAGCAGCTTCTTGTGATGCTACCTGAGCAGCAAATGGAGTTGATTTTTTAGAACCACGGAAGCCTAATCCACCAGCAGATGCCCAAACAACTGCGTTTCCATCAGCATCACTGATCGTAACGATCGTGTTGTTGAAAGATGCGTGAATGTGACAAACACCGTGAGAAAGATTCTTACGAGCTTTTTTCTTTGTCGTCTTATTTCCGCCAGCAGATTTTGCATTAGCGGCTTGTGCGTTAGTTTGAGCCATTTAGTCCTACCTTATTTCATCGCTTTAATAGATTTTTTACCTGCAATTGCTACCGCAGGACCTTTACGTGTGCGTGCATTTGTATGCGTACGCTGACCACGAACAGGTAAACCCTTACGGTGACGAATTCCACGGTAACAACCAAGGTCTTTAAGACGCTTGATATTCAAAGCTACTTCACGACGAAGATCACCTTCTACAGTGTACTCATCTAAAGCAGCACGAATTGCTTGTACTTGCTCTTCAGTAATTTCGTTTGAACTTGTCTCTAGGCCAATGCCAACTTTCGTTAGAACATCGACTGCTACTTTTGGACCTACACCATAGATTGAACGAAGAGCGATCTTCATTGCTTTGTTTCTTGGTAAGTCTACACCTAATAAACGTGCCATATCTTATTCCCCTACTAGCCTTGTTTTTGCTTATGTTTTGGATTTACTTTACAAATAACTCGTAAAACACCTTCGCGCTTTACAACTTTACAATCTTTACAGATCGGTTTGACTGATGAACGTACTTTCATAATTAACCCTTGCTTCTAAAAATGATTCGACCCTTATCTAGGTCATATTTACTAATCTCGATCACTACTTTGTCGCCAGGTAGGATTTTGATAAAATTCATTCTCATCTTCCCGGAAATGTGGGCTAAAACCACGTGTCCGTTGGGAAGTTTTACTCTAAAACGAGTGTTGGGTAAAAGTTCAAGTACTTCCCCTTCCACTTCAATTGTGTCAGTTGATTCCGCCATGCCCTTCCTAAAAAGTAGGTGAACTTATATAAAAAAATAAACTATAAGACAATAAATTTAATTCTGAAACGTCACACTTTTGACGAGATCAAATTAAAGATCGCGTCAGGGGACTGTTCAGCATCAACCTTAATCAAACGCCCAAGGTCTTGGTAGTACTTTAGGACAGGAGAAACCGTATCTTGAAACACCTGGAGGCGGTTCTTAATCACGTCTTCTTTGTCATCGGCCCTCTGTTTGAGGTCTGTACCGCCGCACTGGTCGCACGTGCCTGTTATCTTAGGCTTTTTTGAAATCAGGTTATATATAGCACCACAATTTCCACATGTCCTACGGTTTGTTAATCGCTCAACTAGCCTGGCCACATCAATTTCAAAATAAACGCCTATTGAAGGGGATCCTTTTAGGACTTCTTTATCCAAGGTTTGTGCCTGGCTAAGATTCCGAGGGTATCCATCAAAAATGTACTGATGAGCCGCTAAATCAACGTTGGCTTGCAACAATCGAATAACAAGGTCATCGGAAACAAGTTTTCCTTCATCCATCACTTTCTTAACTTCAAGTCCAAGTGCAGATTGCTTAGCAATTTCTGCTCTTAGTAGGTCGCCGGTCGAGATATGTTTGAAGCTTTTGTCGGCTACAAATTTCCCGGCCTGTGTTCCTTTACCAGAGCCTGGGGCTCCAATGAAGATAAGGTGAGATTTCATCATTAAAACCTCTTTGCACCTGAATATTTGCCCTTAACTTTATAAGCAGTATCCAGACGTTGAGAGATCATAAATCCTTCCGCTTGTGCCATCGTATCGATAGCGACACCAACTAAGATCAGGAGTGAAGTTCCACCGAAGTAGAAAGGCACTTTTGCATAGTTGAAAAGGATAGCTGGCATAATACAAATTCCAGCTACGTAAATCGCACCAACCAAAGTCAGGCGACTGATAACTTGATTTAAAAAGTCCGCAGTCTGCTCCCCAGGACGAATACCTGGGATGAATCCGCCATTTTTCTTAAGCGATTCTGAAACATCATCAGTTTTGAACTGAATCGTTGAGTAGAAATAAGCGAAAAAAATAATCAAACCAATAAAAACTAAATTATATAGCATCTTTCCCGGAATGAAGAGTTGCTCAACATTCGTAAAGTATCCTTTGGCAGGACTGTCTTGAGGAATAAATTGAGAAATCGTCGTTGGAAAACCTAATAGCGCCGAAGCAAAAATCGGAGGCATTACACCTGAGATATTTACCTTGATCGGTAAGTGAGAAGATTGCCCACCAAATACCCGGTTATTCACAACACGTTTTGCATACTGAACTGGAACTTTTCTAAACGCCCGTTCGACAAAAATGATGAACCAGAAAGAGATCAACATTATTGCAAGCACGATCAGTAAGTTAACAAAACTCATTTCACCGTTTTGGAGAAGTGAAAAAGTGTCTCGAATTCCTCGCGGAATACCAGCTGCAATACCAGCAAAGATAATTAAAGAAATACCGTTTCCGATACCTCTTTCAGTTATTTGCTCGCCCAACCACATAACGAACATTGTACCAGCAGTTAGACTAATAACAGTTAGAAGTCGGAAAGACATTCCTGGGTCAATGACAACAGGCAGACCATTTGGACTTCTAATATTCTCAAGACCAACAGCTAAGCCGTAACCTTGAAAAAAACAAAGAAGAACTGTGGCGTATCTAGTGTATTGAGAGATTTTTTTATGTCCATCAGGCTCTTTCTGAAGCTCACCCAATGCTGGGATTGAGTACGAAAGAAGGCTGAAGATAATAGATGATGTAATGTAAGGCATGATCCCAAGAGCGAGTACGGAGAAACGCTCTAGAGCACCGCCGCTAAATGTGTTAAAAACGCTAAAAAGAGACCCCTTCATTCCATCAAAGAATGAAGAGAGAGCTGCTCCATCAACACCTGGTGTAGGCACTTGCGTAGCAACTCGGTAAACTCCCAACATCAATATTGTAAAGAAAACTCGTTTTTTTAACTCTTCTAATTTTGATCCGTTCGCGTTCGATGACATCCCTGTATCCTTCTAAGAATTAAGCATTCTCTACTTTGCCGCCAGCTTTTTTAATCAATTCTAAAGCTTTAGCAGAGAACTTTTCAATGCCTTTGAACGTCAGAGACTTATTAAATTCACCTTTAGCCAGGATTTTGATCGGAAGCGACTTATTGATACCGGCAAGGAAGCCTTTATCGATAAGAGTTTCGCGAGAAACTACCTCTGTACCAAATTTTACTGCAAGCTTTTCAAGGTTAACTACAGCGTAGTCAACTTTAAATGGAGCGTTAGAGAATCCAACTTTCGGTAGACGGCGGTATAAAGGCATTTGTCCACCCTCGAAACCGATGCGTGTTCCGCCACCGTTACGAGCTTTTTGACCTTTGTGACCTTTACCAGCTTGTGTACCTTGACCAGAGCCCTGACCACGACCAATGCGCTTGATATTTTTGTGAGCACCTTTAGGGCTTTTGAGAGTCGTTAAAGTTAACATGTGAATCCCCTATTATTTTACGATCTCAAGCCATTGAATCATAGCTTTGATCATTCCACGAACTGCAGGAGTATTCTCGAGAGTTCTAACGTGATTGATTCTTCTAAGACCCAAGCCTTTAATTGTAGCTTGTTGCTTCTCAGTTGATCCAATCGGACTTCTTATAAGTTTAACTGTAATTTGCTTATTCATATTGATCCTTAAGCTTTTGTAGCTTTAGCCTTCAAACGAAGACCTTTAGCGTTTACACCGCGAGCAGTTGCAATCTCTTCAAGAGAGCGAAGGCTTTTAAGTGCTTTGAAAGTAGCTTTTACAATGTTGTGCGGGTTTTGACCACGAACAGACTTTGTAAGAACGTTTTTTACACCAGCAAGTTCAAGAATTGAACGGCAAGCACCAGCTGCCTTAATCCCTGTACCTTCTCCGGCAGGTTTAAGAAGAACTTGTCCAGCACCAAAAAGTCCTAAAACTTCGTGTGGAATAGTTCCATTATCAATTGATACCTTGATCATGCGCTTAGAAGCTTTCATACCAGCCTTACGGATAGCATCTGGAACTTCTTTTGCTTTACCAAGACCGTAACCAACTCTACCGTTTTTATCACCAACGACGATAAGAGCAGCGAACGAGAAACGACGTCCACCCTTAACGACTTTAGCAACACGGTTAACAGCTACTACTCTTTCTTCAAAGTCAGGATTTAATCCCTCAGTAACTGGCTTTTTCTGCTCAGGACGAGGAGCACGTTGAGGACGCTTTCCGCCCTTCTTGTCACCCTTCGCTTCTACTTCATTATTTTCGTTGTTGTTTTCTTCGCTCATATAGATCCCCTAATTAAATTTGAATACCGTTTTCGCGGATAGCATCAGCAAGTGCTTTAATCACACCTGTGTACTGCTTACCACTTCTGTCAAAAACGGCTTTGCTCAGGTTGCTCTTCTTAAGCGTAGCCGCTACTTCAGCACCAACTTTTTTGGCACTTTCAGCATTACAGTTGTTAGCAACTTTCGTCTTTCCATAAGTCTGGACAGAGAAGATTGTAGCTGAAGCAACATCATCAATCGCTTGTACGCGAAGATGCTTGTTAGATTTAGTAACAGCTAAACGAGGCTTATCAGCTGAACCAATAACCTTTTTTCTGATCGCGAGTTTACGGCGATATTCTTTAGCTTTGGTTTCATTTTTAATTTTTGCAGAATTCTTTCTCATAATATTTTACCTATTATTTTTTAGCGCCAGTTTTACCGGCTTTTCTGATGATCTTCTCATCGATGTACTTCAAGCCCTTACCTTTGTAAGGCTCTGGCTCTCTGAACGACCGCACTTGTGCTGCTACGAAACCAACGAGTTCTTTATCACTTCCGTGGATCTCGATAGTGTTCTTGTTTACTTTCGCTTCAACACCCTTTGGAAGCTTATAGTCGATTGGGTGAGAGTAACCTAAGTTCAATGTAAGAGTAGAACCAGCAACTGCTGCTTTATAACCTACACCGTTGAACTCAAGCGTCTTCACGAAACCTGTTGTTACACCAGTAACCATGTTACCAAGTACTGTACGAGACATTCCCCACATTGCTTTCGCAGCTGTAGATTCTTCAGCAGGGCTCACGTTAATGACCTTGTCTGCTTTCTCGATTTTTACTTCCTTACGGAATGTATATTTAAGTTCGCCTTTTGGGCCCTTAACAGTCACTTCTGACCCGTTAATTTTAACTTCTACTTTATCTGGAATGCCAATTGGCGCTTTACCGATACGTGACATAAATCTCTCCAATTACCAAATGTTACAAATAATTTCGCCACCAAGCTTCAGAGAGGCTGCTTTACGAGAAGAAATGATTCCCGCAGAAGTAGACACAATCGAAACACCAAGTCCTGATAGAACTCGAGGCATTTCTGTGTAGCCTTTATAAACTCTCAAACCTGGAGAAGAAATACGTTTAATACCAACAATTGCGTTCTCTTTCAGGCCAACACGAATCGTGATTTCTGATGGAGATTTAGCAGCGATTTTGAAAGACTTGATATAGCCTTCTTCTTTCAATACACGGCAAATGTTAGCTTTAATTTTACTTGCAGGAATATCACACTTATCAAGGCCAGCCTTGTTAGCGTTACGGATTCGAGTAAGCATATCTGCGATAGGGTCTGTCATCATAAATTGTTCCTTTTCCTTACCAGCTAGCTTTAGTCACACCAGGGATGAGACCATTGTTAGCAAGTTCACGAAATTTGTTTCGACATAATTTAAAGTCAGAGTAAACAGCACGTGGACGTCCTGTTAGCTCACAACGGTTTCTGATTCTGTTAGGGTTACCGTTACGTGGAATCTTTTGAAGTTTCGCACGAGCAGCATCTCTTTCTTCGTCAGAAAGTTTCATGTCTACAGCTTTCGCTCTAAGAACTGCAGCTTTAGGGCCGTACTTCTTAGCAAGTTTTTCTCTTCTCTTATTTTTAATGACTGCGCTTAAACGTGCCATAAAACCTCTTATTTCTCTCTGAAAGGCATACCGAATTGACGTAGCAATTCGCGGCCTTCTTCGTTGTTAGTAGCTGAAGTAACAAAGCTGATCCCCATTCCACGAATCTTATCGATTTTATCGTAGTCAATTTCAGGGAAGATAATTTGCTCTTTCAGACCCATAGTATAGTTACCTTTACCATCGAACCCTTTTGGAGAAAGACCACGAAAGTCTTTTACGCGAGGGAGAGATAAGTTGATCATGCGATCAAGGAACTCATACATTTTTGCGCCACGAAGAGTAACGAAAGCACCAATTGCTTGGCCTTCACGTAACTTGAACGAAGCGATAGATTTTTTAGCTTTAGCAGTAACGGGCTTTTGTCCTGTTACAGCTGCAAGTTCAGCAGCAATGCTATCTACAATCTTACCGTTAGATACAGCATCACGTGTAACGCTGTTAACGATGATTTTTTCTAATTTAGGAATCTGATGAACGTTTCCGTACTTGTACTTCTCCATCATCTTTTTTTTGATCTCAGTTTCATACTGAGCTTTCAAACGTGCCATATATGTAACCTCAAATTATTTGATTTCTGTTTTGCTTTTCGTAGCAATACGGACATTCTTATCGCCAACTTTTTTAACTGATACTCTTGTTGGTTTTCCTGATTTAGGATCCAATAGAGCAACGTTACTGATATGGATGGCTTTTTCCAGATCCACGATTCCGCCTTGCTGATTAGCTTGGTTCGGTTTCATCGCTTTTTTAACAACATTCACACCTTCAACAACTACTCGATTCGTTTTGAAGTTGATTGACTTCACTTTTCCGTTCTTGCCCTTATCTTTTCCGGCAAGGACTTGAACAGTGTCGTTCACTTTCAGCTTTTGCATAGTCCCCTCTTTTTTTTACACGCTGATTTAGAGTACTTCGTGAGCAAGTGAACAAATCTTCGAAAAGTTTTTGTTTCTTAGCTCTCTTGCTACTGGTCCAAAAATACGTGTTCCTACTGGTTCATTATTTGCTGCAATAATTACCACGCTGTTTGTATCAAAATTAATATATGAACCATCTTCGCGTCTTACTGGATAAACAGTACGAACGATAACGGCTTTTTTAACATCGCCTTTCTTAACTTTACCACCTGAGATGGCCTGTTGAACGGCTACGACGATAACGTCGCCTACATTTGCGCTCATATGCTTAGAACCGCCGAGTACTTTAATACACTGAACAGTTTTAGCGCCTGAGTTATCGGCTACGTCTAGGATCGATTGTTGCTGAATCATAATTTGCTCCGCTTACTTTACGATTGAAACAAGTTCCCATCTCTTTAACTTAGAGTGAGGCTTTGATTCGATGATTGTTACTACATTGCCCATAGACGCGAGTTCTTTCTCGTCATGACAGTGGTACTTCTTAGAAGTTGTAACGAATTTACTGTACTTAGGGTGCATCGTTTTACGATCAACTTTAACGACGATTGTCTTTGAAGTTTTGTCGCTTACGACTTCGCCAGTAAGTGTTCTTTTAAATGTTGTGCTCATACTTCACCTATTTCTTTTTTGCGTTTTTAGCAGTCAACAAACGAGCGATATCTTTCTTAAGTGCTTTAACAACATGAGGCTTATCAGTCCCAGTTGTAAATTTTGTGAACTTTTTTGTGAAAAGTTCAGACTTAAGAGAAGAGACCTTCTCTGTGATTTCTTTTACGCTTAGCTTTGAAAATTCGCTGCTTTTTACCATAACTACCTCTGATTATCCAGTTTTACTTTTTAGCTGCTGGCTTAGCGGCCGGAGCTGCTTTTGCTGCAGGTTTAGCTGCTGCCTTAGGGGCTTCAGCTTTTGCTTCTTCTTTCACAGCCTTAGGAGCTTTTGTGTGAGCAGTTTTAGTTACTACACCCAAAGACGCGTCAAGTTCTGCTTTAGAAACAATTTTCACTCTTACTGGAAGTTTATATTTTGCTAATCTTAGAGCTGCTTCAGCTACTGACTTCTCAACGCCACCGATTTCGAATAGAACTCGGCCTGGCTTGATTACAGCAACCCACTCCTCAGGAGATCCCTTACCTTTACCCATACGAACTTCGGCTGGTTTTTTAGATAGAGATTTGTCTGGGAAGATTTTGATCCAGATCTGACCGCCACGTTTAGTTTCACGGGACATAGTCATACGACATGCTTCGATCTGACGATTTGTTACGAAACCGCAAGAAAGAGCTACTAGGCCGTATTCTCCGAAAGTAAGTGTGTTACCTGTGTGGGCAGCACCAGTCATACGACCTTTTTGCATCTTTCTATGTTTTACTCTTTTAGGACTTAACATATTGTTACCTCTAAATAATTACTATTTGTAAATTTCGCCTTTATAGACCCAAACTTTCACACCGATAATTCCGTATGTAGTTTTGGCTTGGGCAGTGTTGTAATCGATATCAGCACGAAGTGTATGAAGAGGAACTTTCTTCTCAGCATAACCTTCAGTACGAGCGATTTCAGCTCCACCAAGACGGCCAGAACATTTAACTTTGATACCTTTAACTCCTGAACGGAAGGCTGAGGTCATCACTTTCTTCATAGCTCTACGGAAAGCAACTCGTTTTTCAAGTTGTTGAGCGATGTTTTCTGCAATCAATTTAGCTTCTGAGTCAGGACGCTTTACTTCTGCAATATTGAAAAATAAAGGGCAGTTAGTAATTTTTTTAAGGTCATTACGAATTTTTTCAATTCCTGTACCTTTTTTACCAATTGCTACACCAGGCTTAGCAGAATACACGGTAACTTTTACCTGGTCTGCTGTACGAGTGATTTCAGTTTTTGCAATCGCCGCTTGAGCAAGCTCAGTGTCGATATAGTTTCTGATCGCAAGATCTTGCTGGAAAATAACTGCGTAGTTGTTTTTAACATACCAGTTAGAGTGCCAAGTTTTGATGTAGCCTAATCTGAAACCGTAAGGGTTTACTTTTTGTCCCATTATTCTATTCCTTGCTTATGCTTCTTTAAGCGATAGTGTTACGTAACTTGATTTTTTCTGGATCTGGTAAGCGCGACCTTGAGCTCGAGGCATGATGCGTTTAAGCGTCGGACCTTCGTCTACTTTGATAATATCGATAACGAGATTATCAAGATCATACTTTTTAGATTCAGCAGCGATCGCCAGACCACTGTTAATCAATTTTGTTACGATAATAGCTGTTTCTTTTTTCTCGCAAAAACGCAGAATTTTTAAAGCTTCTTCAACTTTTTTTCTACGGATCAAGTCACAAACTTGTCTAACTTTACGAGCCGATGTTCCAACATTATTGTTTTTTACTGTAATCATAATTTGTTACCCCTTACTTATCGGCTTTCTTATCGCCGGCACCGTGACCGGTGAAGGTACGAGTTATAGAGAATTCTCCAAACTTGTGCCCAACCATGTTATCAGTCACGTAAACTGGAATAAACTTCTTACCGTTATGAACGGCGAAAGTTAGACCAATAAAATCTGGCGTTATCGTAGAACGACGTGACCAAGTTTTAATGACTGTGTTGCCTTTAGTATTCTTCTTTGCTTCTGCTGCTTTTTTATACAGATAAGCATCGACGAAAGGACCTTTTTTAATTGAACGTGCCATTATTTACCTCTTACTTTCTTCTCTTAACGATGAACTGGTTAGTACGCTTGTTCTTTCTCGTCTTAAATCCACGAGTCTGAAGACCCCATGGAGTTACTGGGTGACGACCACCAGAAGTACGACCTTCACCACCACCGTGTGGGTGATCTACCGGGTTCATTACCACACCACGTACCGTTGGACGGATACCGCGGTGACGGTTAGTACCAGCTTTACCAGTGTTAGCAAGTTCGTGCTCGATCTTACCAACTTGGCCGATAGTAGCGCGGCAGTTTGATTTTACTTTTCTCACTTCCCCTGAAGGAAGTCGAAGAAGAGCATATTCGCCTTCTTTAGCCATAAGCTGAGCGTATGAACCAGCAGAGCGTGACATTTGACCGCCGCGACCTGGGTGAAGCTCAACGTTGTGGATTAAAGTACCCACAGGGATATCGCTAAGAAGTTTAGAGTTTCCTGCTTTAATGTCGGCGCTATCAGAAGAGATAACTACGTCACCAACCTTAAGGCCAACTGGAGCGATAATGTATGTTTTTACACCATCGGCATATACGACTAGAGCAATGTTACATGTTCTGTTCGGATCGTGCTCAATTGACTTAACAGTTGCAGGAATATCAAGCTTATCTCTCTTGAAATCGATAATACGGTATTTCTGCTTAACACCGCCGCCGTGGTGACGAACAGTGATTTTACCACTTGAGTTACGTCCAGCGTTTTTCTTAAGTGGAGCCAAGAGAGATCTCTCTGGAGCCACACCTTTAGTTACATCACCAGTAACAACTACTTTCTCACGTTGAGAAGGTGTAATTGGTCTGAATTTTTTTAAAGTTGCCATCGTTTTAACCCTTTACCTTAAATGCCCTTGAAGAATTCAATCTTCTGGCCATCTTGGAGTTGAACATAAGCTTTTTTAGACTTTGCAGTCTTTTTAAAGCCCTTACCTGCACGCTTTGTCTTCCCAGGAAGAACTGAAGTTCGTACGTTGAGAACTTTTACATCAAAAAACTTTTCTACAGCATTTTTGATGTGGTTCTTGTTCGCCTTAATATCAACTACGAATGCGTAGCGATTATAAGTTTCTGTCTCTTTAGACGTTTTTTCAGTTAATAGTGGTTTAACTAGTACGCTTTCTAAACCTAACATCTTACACCAGCCTGCTAATTAGTTTTTCAAAGGCACCTTTTTCAATGATTAGGTTTTCGAATTTGATTGCTTCGTAAACGCTGAATCCATCAACCGGAGCATATTTTGCTCTTTCAAGGTTACCTACTGCTTGAGACACTTTATCGTTCAATTCATTTGTGATCACGAGAGCTGGTAGAAGCTTTCTTGAATCAAGAGCCTTGAACATATCTTTTGTCTTACCTGTAGATTCAATTTTTTCTACAATGTGAAGTTTTCCAGCTTGGTGCTTATCAGCAAGAACTGAAGCGATCGCATTAAGCATCATCTTCTTGTTAACTTTCTGAGTGTAGTCACGCGGCTGTGGACCAAACGTTGTACCGCCTCCAGGCATTAGAGGAGAACGAGTAGACCCTTGACGAGCATTACCAGTTCCTTTTTGCTTGAACGGCTTCTTACCACCACCAGAAACGAATGCTTTAGTCTTAGTCATGGCTGTACCTTGACGACGACCAGCGAGAAGAGCTTTCACAACTTGGTGAACAACTGTTCCGTTAATAGTTTCAGTAGAAAGATCGTAGTTGGCCTTTACTGACCCTGATTTTTCAAATTTTGTATTTAATAGTGCTATTTCAGTCATAAATTCCTACCTTACGCTTTCTTAACAGATTTCATGATTTTCACGAATCCGTTCTTTGAGCCAGGGATAGAACCTTTAATAAGCATGTATCCTGCTTCTAAATTTACTTCTACCACTTGGATGTTTTGTACTGTTGAAGTTTCAACCCCTAGGTGACCAGGCATTTTCTTATTAGCGAATACACGTGCTGGAGTTGCACGACATCCGATAGAACCTGGACGACGGTGGAAGTGAGAACCGTGAGCTGCTGGACCACCTTGGAAGTTATATCTCTTCATAACCCCGGCGAATCCTTTACCTTTAGAAGGTCCAGTTACGTCGATGTACGTAGAGGCAGGGAACAGATCCAAAGATGCTTCTTTTCCAAGAGCATCAGCTGATACAGAATCAACTCTAATTTCTGAAAATTCAGAAAAAGTTTTTTCGATAGTTGCTTTTTTGAGGTGACCTTTTACCGGAGAAGTAATTAACGATTCTCTTTTCTCGTTATATGCAACTTGGTAAGCAGTGTAGCCGTCTTTCTCGGCAGTTTTGACTTGTGAAATTACATTCGGAATTAGTTTCACAACAGAGACAGGAACGTGATTACCGTTACTGTCGAAGATTCTGGTCATACCAGCTTTAATTCCGTAAAAAGCCGGCAGACTGACTTTAGAGTCTGACATTCGCCCTCCACAGCATCACCCTCTCGCAGGGATGCATTCATGGTTAATATTAGAAGCACAAAAAAAAACGTTTAGCCGTTATACTAGTACTTGATCTCGACGTCAACACCAGCAGAGAGGTCAAGCTTCATTAAGCTATCAACAGTCTGTTGAGTAGGTTCAACGATATCGATTAAGCGCTTATGAGTTCTCATTTCGAACTGTTCACGTGACTTTTTATCGATGTGTGGAGACCGGAGAACCGTGTATTTATTGATCTCAGTCGGTAAAGGAATTGGACCAGCTACTTTCGCGCCAGTGTTCTTAGCCGTCTGAACGATCTCTTGAACTGATGCGTCAAGAATGTTTGAATCATAAGCACGAAGCTTAATTCTAAGTTTGTTCACTTTCATGGAGTCTCCAAAAAATTTTTTGACAAATTATACAACGGAAAGGCCTTTGTAAAGACCTACCCGTTGCTTTTTTGACGTTTTAAGCAATAATTTCTGAAACAGTACCAGCACCGATCGTACGACCACCCTCACGGATAGCAAAACGAAGACCTTTCTCCATAGCTACTGGAGCGATAAGCTCAACAGCGAATGAAGTATTGTCACCCGGCATAATCATTTCCATACCTTCGTTCAATGTGATTGAACCAGTTACATCCGTAGTACGGAAGTAGAACTGTGGACGGTAACCTTTGAAAATTGGAGTGTGACGTCCACCCTCTTCTTTAGTCAAGATATACACTTCGCAACGGAACTTAGCGTGTGGCTTAACAGTTCCCGGCTTGATCATACACTGACCACGCTCGATATCTTCTCTCTTCGTACCACGAAGAAGAAGACCAACGTTATCTCCAGCACGACCTTCATCAAGAAGTTTTCTGAACATCTCAACACCAGTAATAACCGTCTTTTGAAGCTCTTTGATACCGATGATATCAATCTCTTCCCCAACCTTAACAATCCCACGCTCAACACGACCAGTTACAACTGTTCCACGACCAGAGATCGAGAACACATCTTCCACCGGCATAAGGAATGGCTTCTCAACTTCGCGAAGTGGAGTTGGGATATATCTATCAACTTCTTCCATAAGCTTAACAACAGCATCACGGCCGATTTCTGGGTTACGGTCTTCAACAGCAGCAAGAGCAGAACCCTTAACTACAGGAATATCATCACCAGGGAATTTATATTTAGAAAGAAGCTCTCTGATTTCCATTTCAACAAGATCTAGAAGTTCAGCATCATCAACCTGATCTACTTTGTTCATGAAAACAACGATCGCTGGAACACCAACCTGACGAGCAAGAAGAATGTGCTCACGTGTCTGAGGCATAGGACCATCAGCAGCTGAACAAACCAAGATCGCGCCATCCATCTGAGCAGCACCAGTGATCATGTTTTTAACATAATCTGCGTGGCCCGGACAGTCTACGTGAGCGTAGTGACGGTTAGCAGTTGAGTATTCAACGTGTGCTGTATTAATTGTAATACCACGAGCTTTCTCTTCTGGAGCAGAGTCAATATCAGCGTAAGACTTTGCAGTTCCGCCGTATACTTTTGCCATCGTCATTGTGATAGCAGCTGTTAGTGTTGTTTTACCGTGATCTACGTGACCGATAGTTCCGATGTTAACATGCGGCTTACTACGATCAAATTTTTCCTTAGCCATTTGGCTTTCTCCTTAAATGTAAATTCCACGCTTCTGTAGAATATCTTTTGCTTGGTTATGAGTTAGTGCTTCGTATTGCTTGAACGTCAAAGTAAAGCTTGCACGCCCCTGAGTTTTAGAACGGATCTGGGTAGAGTATCCGAACATCTCAGAAAGCGGGACCTCAGCTTTAAGAACATCTTTGTTGTGTTTAGGATCGATGCCGAGGATTTTTCCGCGTTTGGCGTTCACGTCGGCGATCACATCCCCTGAGTAATCACTAGGAGTGGTTACTTCAAGCGCCATGATTGGTTCCATGAGAACCAGGCCAGCGTTGGTGCAAGCATCCTTGAAGGCCATAGAAGCCGCAATTGCGTAGGCGACATCATTAGCTTCAGCTTCGTTGTATTCAACTGAATCAATTGAAACGTTTAAACCAATCAGTGCGTATCCGGCCATAGCTCCTCCAGGAGCTGCGTCTTGAATACCACGACGGATGGCTTCGTAAATTTCTTCTGGAATACTTTTATCTTTTTTCTTAATTTCTATTTTTACGTCAAGGCTATCTTTGACCGGTTCAACTGAAACAGTGGCCTGACCGAACTGGCCTTTGCCTGCGAGTTCGCGACGGAAAGTATTCGATGCAGTTCCCGGACCTTTCACAGATTCACGGTAGGCCACTTGAGGGCTACCTTTATTCACACCGACTTTGAACTCACGCTCAAGACGGTCAGTGATAATATCCAAATGAAGCTCGCCCATTCCGAAAATCAGAAGCTGGCCGGTTTCTTTGTTCATTCGGAAATTAAAAGAAGGGTCTTCAATTTTTAAATAATCGAGAGTTTTTGTGAGTTTGTCTTCATCGGCCGAAGTTTTTGGTTCAATCGCAATTGAGATCACAGTGGCCGGGAATTCCATCAGATCAAAAATGATGGGTTTATGTTCAGCACACAGAGTTTGACCTGTGGTGGTGAATTTTAATCCTGAAACAGCAACGATATCTCCAGCAGAAGCGGTTTCAAGCTCAGTACGCTTATTAGCATGCATCTGGAGGATTTTATTAATACGCTCTTTTTTCTTCTCAAGTGGATTGTACACATGTGAGCCGGTAGTGAGTTCTCCGGAGTAAATTCTCAAGTATGTGATCTGACCCACGAATGGATCAGAAGATATTTTGAAAGCAAGAGCACTGAAAAGATCCTGATCATCAGGCTTACGAGTGACAATTTTTTCCAGGTCTTTAGCATCATGGCCTGAGATTTCGCCTTTATCTAAAGGGGAAGGAAGATATTTAACCACTGCATCTAAGAGTGGTTGCACGCCTTTATTTTTAAAAGCACTTCCACACATCACAGGAATAAATCCATGTTTGATAGTGGCAGTTCGAATCGCTGTCTCAATTGTTTCAACTGAGATTTCAGCTCCACCAAGGTAATCTTCAGCAAGTTTATCATCGTAGTCGGCCAGAGTTTCAAGAAGCTCATCACGGTAGAGTTTGGCTTCTTCTAATTCTGTATCAGTCAGATCCTTGAGTTCAAATTTTGCACCTTGGTCGTTTCCGGCCCAAGTCATGGCCTTAAAATTGATTAAATCAATCATTCCCACGAAATTTTCCTCAGAGCCCAAGGGCATCTGAATAGCGGCGGCTTTTTTTCCAAGACGTTCTCTGATCTCAGTTATGCAACCTAAAAAGTCTGCTCCAACTCGGTCCATTTTATTAACGAAAGCGATTCGAGGAACAGAGTATTTGTCCGCCTGGCCCCAAACAGTTTCAGACTGAGGCTCAACTCCACCAACGGCATCAAAAACACCAATAGCGCCGTCTAGGACGCGCAGAGAACGCTCTACTTCAATAGTGAAGTCCACGTGTCCTGGAGTATCGATGATATTAATAATTGAGTTATTCCATAGGCAGGTTGTAGCTGCAGCAGTAATCGTGATTCCACGCTCCTGCTCTTGCACCATCCAATCCATCGTCGCAGTTCCTTCATGGACTTCGCCGATTTTATAGTTTTTGCCAGTATAGAATAGGATACGCTCAGTAGTGGTCGTTTTACCGGCATCAATATGTGCCATGATTCCAATGTTACGGACTCTATGAATCTCAGCAGATTTCATCTGAAAGTGTCTCTTATTTACGTCGTTTCGTTTGAGTGCCCTAGAATCGGTCTTAAAGCGGATTTTTTCAAGGAATATTCGAGGAAATTAAACAAAAAAAAGGCTGTCTTTCGACAGCCTTTTTTGATTCTTTTTAAGGAATTACCATTTAAGGTGAGCGAAAGCCTTGTTCGCTTCAGCCATTTTGTAAACGTCTTCACGTTTCTTAACAGCTCCACCGCGGTTGTTAGCAGCGTCGATGATTTCATCGGCAACTCTCTCAACCATGTTCTTACCAGCGCGAGTACGTGAGTAATCACGCAACCAACGGATAGCAAGAGACTGTTTACGGTTAGGACGAACTTCAACAGGAACCTGGTAAGTTGCTCCACCGATACGGCGAGATTTAACTTCAACAGCAGGCTTGATGTTGTTCATAGCTTTTTTAAATACTTTGATACCTTCTTCGCCAGTCTTTTTCTCAACGAGGTCGAGAGCTGCATAGAAGTTTGACTCTGAAGTAGATTTCTTTCCATCGTACATAAGAGCGTTGATAACCTTAGTGATAAGGATATCGCCGTATCTTGGATCAGGAAGAACTTCTCTTACAGGAGCTTGGTGTTTACGTGACATATATTACCCTTTAATTATTTCTTAGGTTTCTTAGCGCCATAGTGAGAACGACGCTTACGACGTTTTTCAACACCTGAAGCATCTAAAGCACCACGGATTGTATGGTAACGAACACCTGGTAGATCTTTAACACGACCACCACGGATCAATACGATACTGTGTTCTTGAAGGTTATGTCCTTCGCCACCGATATAAGAAATCACTTCATATCCGCTAGTGAGTTTCACTTTACAAACTTTACGAAGAGCCGAGTTTGGCTTCTTAGGTGTAGTTGTGTAAACGCGAGTACAAACACCACGACGTTGAGGGCAACCCTCAAGAGCTGGAGATTTGGTCTTCGTTTTTTGAAGATCGCGACCTTTTCTCACTAATTGGTTAATAGTAGGCATACCTAATTTCCTTACAAGTTTTTAGATTAGCCAGAGTATTTAACAGAACGCTCTGGCTAATTCAAGTTTTAATTGTTTACTACAAATTCATGCTGAATGGGTTCTCTTCTGTCACCACATCTGCTTGGAATTCCTTGTATCTAGGAATCCCAGTACCAGCTGGAATCAGTCGGCCCATCAATACGTTTTCTTTAAGACCGATCAAAGTATCTTTCTTACCTTCAAGTGCAGCCTGAGTAAGAACCTTCGTTGTTTCCTGGAATGACGCGGCAGACAAGAACGATTCAGTCGTTAATGAAGCTTTTGTAATACCGAGAAGTAACGCTTTTGATCCTGCCGGTTGTAGACCCTGAGCTATCAGACGTTCATTTTCGCTTCCGAACTCAGCTTTAGTTACTGAATCACCTTCTACGAATACTGAATCACCTGGGCTTGTGATCTCAACTTTCTTCAACATCTGGCTAACGATAACTTCGATGTGTTTATCATCGATTTTAACACCCTGGAGGCGGTAAACTTCTTGAATTTCATCAGTGATATAACGAGCAACCGCTTTCTCACCTAAAACACGAAGAATGTCATGTGGGTTAGTAGGTCCATCCATGATCTGATCACCTGGACGAACATAATCTCCCTCGTTAACGATCACATAGCGGCCCTTAGGGATGGTGTAGACGATAGAGTCTGAACCATCTTCTGGCTTAATAATGATCTTACGTGATCCACGAACCTCAGGACCATACTCGATAGTTCCTGCGATATCCGCGATCTGTGAAGAGTTCTGAGGCTTTCTTGCTTCGAAAAGTTCTGCAACTCGAGGTAGACCCCCGGTGATGTCTTTCGTTTTCGTCGACTCACGTTGAACTTTAGCGATAACAAATCCACCATCGATCTTATCTCCTGCACTAACTACCACGTTCGCACCAACAGGTAGAGAGTAAGAGGCAATACGTTTTGTTCCTGGAACCATTACAGGGTTACCTGAATCGTCCACGATCAAGATACGCGGTTGCTTAGATAGATCTTCTTTTCCTTTAGCTTCAATGATCACTCTGTGTGAGAGACCAGTTACAGCATCAAGTACTTCTGTATATGTTGCACCTTGTACAAGGTCTTCATATTTAACTGTTCCAGAAACTTCAGACATGATTGGCATAGCGAACGGATCCCATTCAAGGATTCTGTCACCCACTGTAATAACATCGCCATCTTTGAAGAAGATTGTAGCTCCGTAAATCGCAGGGTAGCGCTCTTTCTCTGCACCAAGATCAGTCTTGATGATAATTTCCCCAGTTTTGTTCATAATAACGAAGGATCCGTCATCACGACCAACTGTCTTAACGTTTTCGAATACTAACTTACCAGCAGTCTTAGCTTCGATTTTGTTAACCTGAGCACCTGCAGTTGCAGTACCACCGATGTGGAATGTACGCATTGTTAACTGAGTACCTGGTTCCCCGATTGATTGAGCAGCGATAATACCAACTGCTTCACCTTGAGAAACTAGTTTACCGCGAGATAAATCGCGACCGAAACAAAGGGCACAATAGCCGTATTTTTCTTTACACGTAAGAACCGAACGAACTTTAATCTGATCCACTTCTTCTGAAGTAATGAGGTTAACGTCTTTTTCAGTGAAAATGTGGTTTCTTGGGAAGAGGGTGTTACCACTCTTACCTTTAAGATCTTCAAGTGAAACACGTCCAAGAACTCTGCTTGCAACGTGCTCGGCAATTTCCCCAGCTTCTACTCGAGAAACTAAGATAATACCGTCTTGAGAATCACAATCCATATTACGGATAATACCGTCTTGAGCAACATCCACTAGACGACGAGTTAAGTAACCAGAGTTAGCTGTTTTAAGAGCTGTATCCGCGAGACCTTTACGAGCACCGTGTGAAGAAGCGAAGTATTGAAGAACTGTAAGACCTTCACGGAAGTTTGAAGTAATTGGAGTCTCAATGATCTCGCCTGACGGCTTAGCCATTAGACCTCTCATACCAGCTAACTGACGAATCTGAACGTTCGATCCTCGGGCCCCAGAATCTGCCATCATAAAGATAGCGTTGAAAGATGGAGCTTTCATTTTATCTTTGCCGTCTTCAGAAGAAAATTCAGCAACAGATAAGTTAGAGATCAACACTTTAGAAAGTTTTTCGTTGGTTTGTGCCCAAACGTCGACGATCTTGTTATATCGCTCACCGTTTGTAATAGAACCCTCGTTATACTCATTTGTGATTTTATCAACTTCAGCCTGGGCCGTGTTGATAATTTCAGGTTTTTCCTTAGGAATAACCATATCTTTAATGTTGATTGAGATACCCGCTTTCGTAGCGTACTCGTAACCCATTTTCATGATCGCATCAGCGAACATCACAGTCTCTTTCTCAGTCGATTTGCGGTAAGCAAGATCGATCAACTTAGCTAACTCTTTCTTATTCAGAATTTTGTTAATAGCTTCGTATCCAAGAGACTTAGGAGTTACGTCGTAAACGAACGTACGACCAACAGTTGTTTCAATTAGTTTGCCATCAAGACGAATCTTGATCGGAGCTTGTAAGTGAAGGTTGTTAGTGTGGTAAGCAAATTGAGCTTCTTCTTTCGAAGAGAACACTTTGTTGTATCCACGGGCGAACGGACGAACACGAGACATATAGTACATACCAAGAACGATATCCTGAGAAGGAACGATGATTGGTGTACCGTCTTTAGGAGAGAGGATGTTGTTCGTAGACATAGCTAGAACGCGGGCCTCAATCTGAGCTTCGATCGAAAGTGGAACGTGAACGGCCATCTGATCTCCGTCGAAGTCAGCGTTGAATGCTGTACAAACGAGCGGGTGAAGTTGGATAGCTTTACCTTCGATAAGAATTGGTTCAAATGCTTGAATACCAAGTCTGTGAAGAGTAGGTGCACGGTTAAGAAGGATAGGATGCTCTTGAACTACGTCCTCGAGAATGTCCCAAACTTCTTGCTTCTGCTGATCAACCATACGTTTAGCTACTTTAATAGTCGTACAGTGACCTTTCTCAATCAATTTGTTGTAGATGAAAGGTTTGAAAAGCTCGAGTGCCATCATCTTAGGAAGACCGCACTGGTGAAGTTTCAAGTAAGGACCAACCACGATAACCGAACGACCAGAATAGTCGACACGTTTACCAAGTAAGTTCTGACGGAAACGACCTTGCTTACCTTTCAACATATCTGAAAGTGAACGAAGAGGACGCTTGTTAGCACCTGTGAAAACTTTTCCACGGCGACCGTTATCAAAAAGAGCATCAACAGCTTCTTGAAGCATACGCTTCTCGTTACGGATGATGATTTCTGGAGCGTTCAATTCTTTGAGACGCTTAAGACGGTTGTTTCTGTTGATCACACGACGGTAAAGGTCGTTAAGATCTGAAGTTGCAAAACGTCCAGCTTCTAGAGGAACGAGAGGACGAAGATCCGGTGGTAAGACCGGAATAACATCCATCATGAACCAATCAGGCTTATTCGGAGATTTAAGAAGTGATTCAACAACTTTAAGACGCTTGATGATTTTTGCTTTACCAAGGTCAGTTGTAGCGTCACGAAGGCCACGACGAAGCTCTTTGTTAAGGATATCCATGTCTACTTTAGACAAGAGATCTTTAACGATTTCGCCACCCATTCCAGCTTTGAATTCCATGTTAGCACCTTTTAACTCAGCATATTTTTGCTCAGTTAAAATCATACCAACCGGAAGTCCACCTTCTGCATCAGCAGTAGCTGATGAAGTAACGATGTAAGCTTCGTTATAAAGGATTCTTTCAAGATCTTTCAAAGAAAGATCTAAAAGTGCACCGATACGTGAAGGAAGAGAACGAAGGAACCAAATATGAGCTACTGGACTTGCTAGCTCGATATGTCCGCAACGCTCACGACGTACTTTAGAAAGTGTAACTTCAACGCCACACTTTTCGCACACAACACCTCTGTGCTTCATACGCTTATACTTACCGCAGATACATTCGTAGTCTTTGATAGGTCCAAAGATTTTCGCGCAGAAAAGACCATCTCTTTCCGGCTTGAATGTACGGTAGTTAATAGTTTCCGGTTTTTTTACTTCACCGAAAGACCATTCACGGATCGTATCTGGTGCGGCCATTCTGATAGAAATGGCCTGCACACTGACAGGATCTTTTGGTTTATCGAAAAAATTTAATAAGTCTTTCATTGAGCCTCGCGTGTTCTAAAAATTAAAGAGTGTTCTCAACATTCGGTTCTTCTAGCTTCACATCAAGCGCTAGAGCTTGAAGTTCGCGGATAAGAACGTTGAATGATTCCGGTAGACCAGGTTCAAGAACCTGCTCACCTTTAACGATTGACTCATACATACGAGTTCTTCCTACTACGTCATCTGACTTAACAGTTAGGAACTCTTGTAAAGTATAAGCTGCACCGTAAGCTTCGAGGGCCCACACTTCCATTTCCCCTAGACGCTGACCACCGAACTGAGCTTTACCACCAAGCGGCTGCTGAGTAACGAGTGAGTAAGGTCCCGTAGAACGGGCGTGAATTTTTTCATCAACTAAGTGATGCAGTTTCAACATGTACATTGAACCGATTGTCACTTCTTCTGAGAACGCTTCACCAGTGATACCATCGAATAATGTTGTCTTAGCTGAGCGATCAAGCTCGGCCAGGTCAAACATTTCTTCAATATCTTGCTCAGTAGCACCATCAAAAGTTGGAGATGAAAATCTCACACCTGTTTGAAGTTTCTCTGCAAGCTCTCTAACTTGAGCGTCAGAAGCTTTTTTAAGCCATGCATCTGTCTCAGGCGTTTTATAGATCTTAGAAATAAGATCTTTAATACGACTTAAGTCCATTTGCTCTTCCATCATGTAGCGAATCTTGTCACCAAGACCACGACCTGCCCAACCTAAGTGAAGCTCAAAGAGCTGACCGATGTTCATACGTGAAGGAACCCCTAGTGGATTCAATACGATTTCAACCGGAGTACCGTCGGCCATATATGGCATATCTTCCACTGGAAGAACGCGTGAGATAACACCCTTGTTACCGTGACGACCCGCCATTTTATCACCCGGCTGAAGCTTACGCTTAATCGCGATGTAAACGACGACTTTCTTGATAACACCAGGAGGAAGCTCATCACCTTTGTGAAGTTTAGCTATCTCTTCGTTTGCTTTCGCGCGAACTCTGTTGATTCTGTTACGGATATCAGCGAAGTACTCAGAAAGTTTTTCTTCAAGATCAGCTTTAAGAGGAAGGTATCCAATCAATTCGAATGGGATTGAGTAGAGAACTTCATCTGTGATTTTAGTTCCTTTCTTCAATAGTTCAGTTGAACCATCTTCAGAAACGAGTTTATCTTCAATTGTAGCTCCACCAAGCATGTCAGCGATTTTTTTGATCGCTGAACGTTGGATAGCTTTAATCTCAATGCTTTCATCACGACGGATAAGAGCAGTTTCTTTTTCAATGATCGCTTTAGAACGTTGATCAAGTTCAACACCTTCACGAGTGAAGACGTGAGCATCAATAACTGTTCCACGAACTGAAGAAGGAACACGAAGAGAAGTATCTTTAACGTCTCCGGCCTTATCACCGAAAATAGCTTTAAGAAGTTTTTCTTCCGGAGAAAGTTGAGTTTCACCTTTTGGAGTGATCTTACCAACCAGAATATCTCCCGGTTTAACAATCGCACCAACGCGGATAATACCAGCTTCATCAAGGTCTTTAAGAGCCTCTTCAGAAACGTTTGGAATATCGCGAGTGATCTCTTCTTTACCAAGTTTAGTATCACGAGCTTCCACTTCGTAGTTTTCGATGTGGATTGTAGTGAATACATCTTGAGCAAGAATCTTCTCGTTAATAAGAATTGAATCTTCGTAGTTGTAACCACCCCATGGCATGAACGCTACCAGGATGTTTTGTCCTAGAGCAAGATCACCATATTGAGTAGCTGGACCATCTGCAATTACGTCACCTGCGTGAACGATATCGCCTTCTTTAACCAAAGCTTTCTGGTTAATAGAAGTGTTCTGGTTAGAACGCTGGTACTTAACTAGTTTATGAACATCAACGCCTGATTCTTCATCTTTGAAATTATCACGCTGGATAACGATACGGTTAGAATCAACGAAGATTACTTTACCGTCGTGTCCTGCGAACAAGATCGCACCTGAGTCACGAGCAACTGTCGATTCAACACCTGTTCCAACTAGTGGAGCATCTGTTTTCACAACAGGTACTGCCTGTCTCATCATGTTTGAACCCATCAAAGCTCTGTTAGCATCATCGTGCTCAAGGAACGGAATTAATGATGTAGCGATCGAAATCATTTGTGATGGAGAAACGTCCATCAAATCAACTTCAGTGGCGTCAACTAAAGCAAGTTCACCCTGCTTACGAGCAGCGATCATGTTGCCGGAAACTTTGCCATCTTTAATGAAGTGATTATCAGCTTGAGCGATAATTTTTCCTTCTTCTTCGAAAGAAGAGAAGTACTTGATTTTTTTCTCAAGAGAGCGGTCTTCATTTACAACTCTGTAAGGAGTTTCGATGAATCCGTACTCAGAAACCTTAGCGTAAGTAGCAAGTGAAGTGATTAGACCAATGTTTGGTCCCTCTGGCGTCTCAATCGGACACATACGTCCGTAGTGAGTTGCGTGAACGTCACGTACTTCAAACCCTGCGCGCTCTCTTGTTAGACCACCTGGGCCTAGGGCAGAAAGACGACGTTTGTGGGTTACTTCAGATAATGGGTTAGTTTGATCCATGAACTGAGAAAGTTGAGATGAACCGAAGAACTCTTTAACTGCAGCAGCTACTGGCTTCTGGTTAACGAGATCGTGAGGCATCATCGTGTCGAGTTCTTGAATCGACATTCTTTCTTTAACAGCTCTTTCCATTCTTACTAAACCAACACGGAATTGGTTTTCAAGAAGCTCACCAACTGCTCTTACACGACGGTTACCAAGGTGATCGATATCATCGACTTGACCTTTACCGTTGTTAAGATCAACCAGGTATTTAACCGTAGTTAAAATATCTTCTTTAGTAAGAACTGTATTTTCAACAGGAATATCAAGACCAAATTTGTAGTTGATCTTCATACGACCAACTTTTGATAAGTCGTATTTAGTTGCGTTGAAGAACAGGCCGCCGAAAAGATTTTCAGAAGCTTCAATTGTCGGAGGTTCACCCGGACGAAGTCTTTCAAAAATTTTGATAAGAGCTTCTTCAGTTGAGTGAGTTTTATCTAAGTATAAAGTGTTTCTGATTTGATCAGAGTAGTTAACGTTATCGATATAGATAACATCAACTGACTTAATACCAGCTTTCATGAACTCGAAAATCTTAGATTCAGTCAGTGCTTCGTTTGCAGAAGCGATAACTTCACCTGTTGATTTGTCGTAGATGTCATCAGCAATAACTTTTCCAATAACTTCTTCAAGTTTAAGTGGAAGAGATTTAAGACCAGATTCCTGAAGTTTTTTAACTGCAGGCTTAGTGATCTTTTTGCCTTTTTTGATGATCGCTTCGCCTGTTTTAGGGTGAAGGATATCGTCATCAATACGAGCACCAGTTAGAAGCTCATAATCTAGTTCACGAGAGTAACCTTTCTCAGAAAGATTGATTTTCTCAAGTGGATAGAAAGCTTTTAATAGGTCCGCTACAGAGTATCCCATAGCTTTAAGAATAACTGTAGCGTGGAACTTACGTTTACGGTCGATACGAGCGTAAAGAATGTTCTTATGATCAAATTCGAAATCTAACCATGAACCACGGTGAGGAATGATACGAGCTGAATAAAGAAGTTTACCAGATGAGTGCTTCTTACCAGAATCGTGCTCAAAAATGATCCCTGGAGAACGGTGAAGCTGAGAAACGATTACTCGCTCAGTTCCGTTGAATATGAATGACCCTGTTGGGGCCATTAGAGGAATATTACCAAGGTAAACTTCCTGTTCTTTAATTGATGAAATTGTACGTTGACCATCTTCTCTCTCAGCTGTGAGGTCGAAGAAAATTAAACGAACGGTCACCTTCAATGGTGATTCATATGAAAGACCGCGAGCGCGGCATTCAGTTACTGAGTATTTAGGTTCTTCAAGCGTATAGCTTACGAACTCTAGAGAAACAGTTTTGTTGAAATCGAAGATAGGGAAGATTCCCTTGAATACGTTTTGTAGACCTTTCTCTTCACGTTTTGCAGGCGGGATATCTTTTTGAAGGAAATCCTCGTACGAGCTGATCTGTAACTTCATCAAACTCGGTGGCGACATAACGTAGTCGTTCTTTGAAAAACTCTTACGTGTCCACTCGTTAGGGGCGAATACTTTTGTCATTTAATGACTCCTCAGTATGGAAGCTCTACTAATTCAATTTCTCTAAAACGCAAAAATGGAAGCACACCGAAGTATGCTTCCATGGGATCCCGAGGGACTTAATAACAAATTACTTAACTTCAACCTTAGCACCAGCTGCTTCAAGCTTCTTCTTAAGCTCAGCTGCTTCGTCTTTAGTTACGCCTTCTTTAACCATCTTAGGCGCGCCTTCTACTAGATCTTTAGCTTCTTTAAGACCTAGGCCAGTGATCGCACGTACTTCTTTAATTACGTTGATCGCTGTAGCACCTTTTTCCATAAGCATTACTGTGAACTCAGTTTGAGCTTCAGCAGCTGGACCAGCAGCAGCGCCACCAGCAACAGCAACAGGAGCTGCAGATACGCCGAATTTCGTTTCAAGCTCTTTAACCAAGTTAGCAAGGTCAAGAACTGACATTTTAGATACGTGTTCGATTAATTGATCGTTAGTGATAGACATAAATAATTCTCCTAAAAAATAATAAGTTTAAAAATTAAGCTTCAACAGTTTCAGTAGAAGCGGCCGGAGCAGCTCCACCTTGTTTTTGCTCGTTAATAGCGAAAAGCACTCTTGCAAACGCAGATACTGGTGCATTGAATGTAGCAAGCAATGTTCCAAGCATTTCGTTACGAGAAGGCAATTTAGCTAGAGCAACAACTTCAGCTGTTGATAGTTTTTGAGTTCCAAGCATCCCACCTTTAACAGTTACGATGTCTTTGAATTCCCCTGAAGCATCGTTAATGATTTTTGCAACTGCTGCTGCATCATCATAAGCGAAAGCTACTGCGCTTGAGCCCTTCAAATCTTTGAGTAGACCTTCAGCGAAAGTTCCTGCAGCCGCGCGAGCGAAAAGAGTGTTACGAGTAATGACCATATGGCCTTTAGCTTCGCGAACGCTTTTTCTGATTCTTACAGAATCAACTGATGGGATACCTACGAGGTTGGTCAAGAAGACAGCTTGTGACTTCCCGATTAACTCTTTGATCGAAGAAACTACTACGTCTTTTTCTGCACGTGTCATCATAGTTTCAATCCTCCGTTAGTATATATGGAGGGGAGCTTCGGCAGGCTTTACTCTTCACTGAGAAGAAACCGGCTGTCATCAACCCCTTCAACGTAAATTAATTAAACAGAAACGTTAGTAGCATCAAGAGTATCAAGTTTCACGCCTGGACCCATAGTTGTGCTGATAACCAGCGACTTAACATATGTTCCCTTTGCTGAAGACGGCTTAGCACGAAGGATTGCTCCTGCAACGGCTTTGAAGTTTTCAGTAAGTTGAGCTTCTGTGAAAGATTTTTTCCCGATTGGAACGTGAACGATACCGTTTTTATCAGCACGGTATTCAACTTTACCAGCTTTCTGCTCAGCAATCGCTTTTACGATGTCTGTAGTAACAGTACCAAGCTTAGGGTTAGGCATAAGTCCGCGTGGTCCTAGAACTCTTGCGATCTTACCGATTTTACCCATCAT
>DLGL01000121.1:0-11555 GCA_002482685.1 Bacteriovoracaceae bacterium UBA7695
AAAGGGAAACTCCCTCAGGGGCAAGTCCACCCAGATACACCAAAGATGCGCCCGATGGTCTGATCCAGTTGATAAAATTAACAGCGGCCATGGCCTCTAGATTTTCAAATTGTGAGGTCGCCTCTTTTAATCCATGGATTAAATAAAAGGCTTTATCAAATTTTTTAATTTTGGGAAGGCTCTCAGGATTAAGGATATCCCCTTCAATCCATTTAACCTCTTTCAATTTTTCATCGCTATTTTTCAGATCACGGACAAAAGCCGTAACTTCATGGCCACTTTCAAGCAAACGTTGAATAAGGGCCTGTCCAACAAAACCATTCGCCCCGGTAACAAGAACTTTCATACTTTAACCTTTTTTTCGGAAATAACATGCCACTTAAGATGCTCACCAAAAGCACTCATAACAAAGAGATGGATAATGGCCTGAGTGAAACGGTAAATAAACCAAGGTAGTGATGGTCTGAATTCATGAATAGCTGCCATCACATATTTTTTATCCAAAACTTCTCTGAACTCTAGCCGTCCACGCTCTTGCTTAGCGGATAGAAATCCACCTACGATGTATAAGAGCTGCCTGTCAGGAGAACTACGCTCAACACTTCTCTTCAAAATAAGAAGCTTTAACTTGGGATCAAACAAATAAAATGTACAGCATTCACCTTCGAGTTGAACTTTAATCAAGGTCGAAAAAAAACTTGGAAGCCAGTTAAAATACTCAAGGGCCACCCATTCTGCATTTCGCCCGGATGGAAGAACTAACCGCTGGATGGAGCGCACATCTTTCTCCACAGGAACATAGCCTTTATAATTAGAGCGCTCCTCTTCAACTAACGAGAGTCCGAGTGCTTCATCAAGGGAGGTTTGCAAATCTCCCGGGTAGGGATAAGCATGTTCCGGTCCAGCAAGCATTTCATGCTTGAGGCTTAACACCAGGGGATAGACAAGTTTTTTAGGAACACCTGTAACAAGAGAAACCCAAAAACGGGACAGAGACAAAGGTATTATATTGAGAGTGATAAGCTTGGAGCTCTTTCTGATTTTTTTTCCCACCCTCTGAATAAGACCCTGGTAGGTAATGATCTCAGGCCCACCAATATCGTAGATTTTTTTCTGTATCGATTCATCGTTCAGTACTCTGATAAGAGCAGTAATGACATCTTTTAAGGCCACCGGCTGAGACATGGTTTTTGTCCATGCAGGACAAATCATAATCGGCAACCTTTTTATAAGCCTTTCCAGAATTGTGAATGAGGAACCATGAGGTCCAATAATCAGACCCGCCCGTAGGACTGTTGTATCAATGCGTGAGTTTCTGAAAGTCTCTTCTACTTCAAGACGACTTCGAAGATGCCAACTTAAGTCGTCCACATAAGGAATCATGCCGCCCAGATAGATGATGTGCTTGAGTTTGTGAATATTCCCAGCTCTGACAAAATTATCTGACATGATAAGATCAAAATCGTAAAAAGTTCCTTGGGACAAAGAAGCCGAAGGAAGCATGGAATGAACGAGGTAGTACGCCATTTCGCAACCAGACATGGCCTCTGCAATATCTTTTAGTGAAAACAAGTCACACTTCTTCCACGTAAGTCGCGGATGCGTAGAGCTCCGCTGACTGCGAGAGAGCCCAACGATCTCGTTATTTTCATCTTTAAGTAATTGATCAATTAACGCATGTCCAATAAATCCACTGGCGCCTGCGATAAGGATTTTTCTCATTTAAATCCTAGCGAATGTTTCAGGGAGTGTAGCATAATCAAGGGATGATTTTGATGAGAATCTTGCCTGGAGTTCTTAAAGAGTTACTAAAGCATGTGCCAACGGTGCTCTTCGAAGCCGTTGAGTGGAGCGTCTTAGCCTCAGAACTCCCAAAACTGTCCCGCCGTATCATACAAAAAGAGGGATTTTCAGAGTTATTTGACTTGCAAAAGGCCTATCTCTCACCTTTTCAGATCCATCTTGTCTCAGAAATGTCTAACCACACCATCCCTCAGAATAATAAGCAAGCTGCAGAGAAAATCCTGACACTTTATTTCGCCCAACTTTTTTCTCCTCACGGCCTGTTCCTAGACCTAGGACCCTCACATCTGGAAATGAATGCCAGTGGTCTCAACTTCAGTCCTTCAGGTTTATGGACAAAATTTAGCCCTCAATTTTCTGATGGTATAACTGATATCTATGATGGTTTCTATCTTGAAGATGAAAATCTTTTTCATCAAGGTTTAATAAAATCCGGTCTCAGCTCAAATGAGTGGTCTCAATCAGACAGAGATGAGCTGGCCCAACTTTTCAAATCTCATTTCGGAGCTTCGGTCACAAGTGAGATGACTTTTGATCTTGAAACATTTAAAAAATCTTTCTTTAAAGTTGCAGATTTTCTATTAAAGAAAAAAGTCAATATTTCTACAGACTTTCTGTATCTCGGAATTTCTCTGGTCACGATGTACTCAAGTCTTGAGAAGACCCAAGCAAGTGTTGATGTCAAAAAAATCTACCTGGAAGTTAAAGCTGCAAAAGACGTCTCGCTTCCGTAAAATCAAAAAGAATATTCTCAGTCAGAGGCTTTAATTCATATGCCTGATGAGAGGTTGCAACACCCACGATCATGCAACCGGCCCTCTGTCCTGACTCGAGTCCTGCCAGCGAATCTTCAAACACCACACAATTTTTTGGGTCCACATCAAGCTTGGCTGCGCATCTCAGGTAGACTTCCGGATCAGGTTTACCATTTGTGACTTGTGGCCCATCAACAATGACATGAAAATACTTACGCAAAAATAATTTATCTAAAGTGAAATCAACATTCGATGTGGGAGCCGAGGTTCCTAAAGCGACCTTGAACTGGTTAGCGTTTAAAAATTCCAGAAAATCTATTAACCCTTTTAGCGGTTTCATTTCAGCTTCGTAAAGCTTTTGATAATTAGATTCTTTTTCATTGGCATAGGCTTCGACTTGCTCAGCAGAGATGTTTCCAAAGATCATTTTAAACAGGTCCGCATTGGTTTTACCGTTAAAGCGGTCCCGGTAAATGGTCTCATCTAACGGGAATTTATATTTTGCCGCAAATTCCATCCACGCTTTAAAATGAAAACGGTGATTATCCACCACCACTCCATCCATATCAAAAATAAAACCTTTCAAATGACTCATCATTTCACCCCATCGTTATAATTTTATTTTACTCATTAAGTGTGAATTGACTATGATCATCCTATGATACGTTTTCAGACTGCTACAATTTCAGAAGCTGACTCACTTGCCCAATTTGTGAATTCTGCCTACCGAGGAGAATTTGCGAAGACCGGCTGGACCACGGAAGCCGATCTGCTCGACGGGCAACGGACCGATGGCGAAAGCATAAAACAGATCATTGAAGCCCCATTGAATCAGATTGAGTGCGCATATAGCTTGAAACCTGAGTCTCTTATAGGATGTGTTCATTTGATTCAGGAAGGATCTGAAACACTGTATTTTGGAATGCTAACGGTAAGTCCGACCATGCAGGGAAAAGGTTTTGGAAAAATCCTTCTTAATCATATTGAGCAGATTGCAAAATCCTATGGATGTAAAAAAATTCGCATTACAGTCATTCCTTCACGCAAAGAGCTGATCGATTACTATAAAAGGCGGGGTTTTAAAGAAACGGGTCGCTTCGAAGCTTTCCCTACTGACCCAAAATTTGGCATCCCAAAAGTTTCGGATCTAAGTCTGCAGGAATTTATAAAAGAGCTCTAAACTCCGTCGTGCATTTTTTGATAGATCAGAAGTCCTGCTAAAGCATCACAAGCAGCATAGAGGATCTGCGCTTCTGTTAAAGGAGACTTCTCCCAGTTAGTAATTTTGGCCGCCTTGGACAGGCGCTGTTCGAGAAAAATTCCTACAAGTGCGCGAAGTCCTAAACTTTCAAAACCTTCCTCTTGCACCACCTTAGCAATATCGTAAAACCCCTTAGGCTCAAAAGAGGACAAGGCCTGAAGGGCCTTAACATCGTCACGAACGGCCACGCCGACTTTGAGAATCGACTCATTGGTAAAGATATCTTTGAGCTCTTGAAGGAGAGGGATTTTATTTAACCGAAATAAATAAGTGCACTCATCTGTAGCTAGTTGAAGCAAGGCCACTGAATTAGTCTGGCCTCGCACAAATACGGGCTTAATTTCAATGTCAAACCCCAGGACTTTTGCTTCGGCTATTTTAGGAATTACCGAAAGTGCATGCTTTTGGTCTTCAATTAATTCAATTTTATTCGGGTGTTGAAACAGTGGAAGCTCATTGAGCTCCTCCTTGCTGATATAGGCCCTGTATTCACATAAAGGTTTTGTCATTTTCAAATGATAGTCAGCGTTCTTATTTTCGTCACCCTTAATCAGCACAATCCCTGACAAATCTGATCATGGCAACTCTCGCCCACTGCGGCCGGGGCCAAGTTGGGTTAAAATAGGAAGATATATTGTAAGGAGACCTTGTATGAGAAAAATTTTCTTGACCGCTTCCGCGGCCATGTTTGCCCTTCATGTGGTGAGCTTCTTTTTTATGCCGTGGGCACTTCTTTTAACTATCATCACTGTCCCGGTTTTTATCCTTGGAGTGGTGGACATCAATCAAAAAAAACATTCGATCCGTAGAAACTTTCCTGTCATAGGACATATGCGCTACATCCTGGAAATGATCCGTCCTGAGATAAGTCAGTATTTTATTGAATCCAATACCGACGGCACTCCCTTTTCTCGTGAAGAAAGATCTGTCGTTTATCAGCGTTCTAAAAAGGTTACGGATACTATACCTTTTGGAACTCAAAGAAATGTTTACGAAGAAGGCTATGAATATGTCCCCCACTCAATATCGCCTGTTCATGTTGACCCAAAAGAGCTTCGTGTCTTGGTCGGAAGTAAAGATTGTAAGCAGCCCTACCTTGCTTCTGTATTAAACATCTCGGCCATGAGTTACGGTTCTCTTAGTCAAAATGCCATCCTCGCTTTGAATGGTGGGGCCAAAGATGGTGGCTTTGCCCACAACACTGGTGAAGGGGGCCTGTCTCCTTATCATTTACAAAATGGTGGAGATATCATCTGGCAAATCGGCACCGGTTATTTCGGATGCCGTGATGATCAGGGGAATTTTAGTGATTCTCTTTTCGCTGAAAGATCCAAAGATGAAAGAGTAAAGATGATCGAGATTAAGCTCTCTCAGGGTGCTAAGCCTGGTCACGGAGGAATTCTTCCTAAAGAAAAGCTCACCAAAGAAATTTCTATGATACGAAATGTGCCTTTAGGCAGAGACGTGATTTCTCCTCCATGGCACTCATCATTTTCAACTCCATTGGAGCTCTGTCAATTTATTGCAAAACTCCGCACTCTCTCAGAAGGAAAGCCAGTGGGGATTAAACTTTGTATTGGCCGTGAATCGGAATTTTTCGCTCTCTGCAAGGCGATGATTGAAACTGGAGTTTGCCCTGACTATATTGCAATTGACGGTGGAGAAGGTGGAACAGGTGAAGCCCCTCTTGAATTTTCAAACTCCGTTGGTATGCCCGGGCAGGATGCTATTGTGTTTGCAGTAAATGCCTTGAGAGGATTTAATCTTAAGAAAGATATTCGTGTCTTCGCTTCAGGGAAACTCACTTCAGCTTTCGGCATCATCCGTCAGCTGGCCATGGGTGTAGACGTTTGCTACGCTGCCAGACCTTTTCTTCTGTCTCTGGGATGCATCCAGGCCTTGCGCTGTAACACCAATGATTGTCCAACAGGCGTGGCCACCCAGGACCCACATCTTGTAAGAGGACTTGTGGTGAGTGATAAACGGACACGGGTAAAGAATTTTCATGAACAAACAACCAAAGGTGTCGCCGAAATTTTAGGCGCCATGGGAGTTGATAATCACCGCTCGCTTACTCCGCATCATTTGCGCCGCAGGATCTCTCAGCTGGATGTGCAACCGTTATCTGCCATCATTCCGTGGGTGGAGGAAGGCTCTTATCTGGCCGGTTCAATTCCTGAAAAATGGAAGAATGATTATGAGATTTCGTCTTCTCACAGCTTCCGCCCACAGGAAGCTTCCTTAGTAGGCTACGATCTTCTAAAACAAGTTGAGAGTTAAACTGCTATTCAACGTCCGGTAAAATGGCACGGGTAAACTTAATTGAGTATCTGGCACAGCCAAGACCATGGGCCTGATGAACGTCCCCTACTACGCAATATGTTTTTCCAGGGATCATCGACCTGAGAATTGTATCTCTCATGTGGCAAAGTGGCATTTCATCCATTTCACAAGAGTTATCTAATCTATAGGCACCATGGCTTGTAATCACCAGATTAACCAGCATCATGGATTGCCCACAGCTAGAGAGAACGCGGTACTCTCCACAAGTCACTGTAGCAAAAGCGAGTTGAGGAATGAGAAGGAAAAGCAGAATGAATAGTTTCATATTTATAAACCTAGATCTTTTCGCATTTTGGAAGATGAGCGCTGAAAAATATTTTTGCTTGATTGAAAAGCGAGCGATTAGAAACAAAATAATTTGAGAAAAAGTACTTATAGACTCGTTTTACCAATTGGTTTTGCGCATCTTCATTAATGGCCGAAATGGTTACAGAATAATCAGGTTTTAGTTTTACCGGCTCATCGTGAATATCAACAATTGCCTCAAGAACAATTCCATTTTCATAAACTGATCCTGAAGAAGTAAAAATGAATCCATTGTCTTCTAACTTTTCCATCAGTTCTGCAGTCTGGACTTCAGTAAACGCTGATCCACCAACCTTTGATGAGGAGAGCTCACATGTTGCATGCTTAATGGTTTCTGCAGCAGCAAATGAAGGGAGTACTAAAAATAAAGATGTAACGAAGAGGAAGATTTTCATAAAAAACACGTTATCGCTTCTTACGGTGTGTTGTCTCGGGCTTTTTTAGGAACCGAAAAAGGCCAAAAAAAAGCCCCTTCGCGAGGGGCTTTCTAAGTTAAAATGGCGCACTGGCCAGGGTTCGAACCTGGGACCTACCGATTAGAAATCGGTTGCTCTATCCAGCTGAGCTACCGGTGCGCATAGACTCGTTCTTTAAAACCCATTGATTCCAAGGTGTTTCATATTCTGAGCATTTAGGGCACAACTTTAACGATTGCTTCAATTCTTGTCAATTAACTCCTTAAATTTTATGCTAAACTCAAACCAATTATGACTATCAAAGCCCGCATTTTCCGCTCCTCCAAACGACATTTTGACTGTCAGCGTTTAGATACCAAAGAACTTATAACCGCCACCGCCCTGGCCATGCTGCTTAAGGAAGACCATCTTGTGGTGGGTGATTATGTGAATCTCATCCCTCCCCCGATGCCCGGCCAGGAATGGGTCATCGAAAGCATAATTGAGCGCAAAAATTTCATTTTCCGCAACCTTCCCCGGGTTAATAAGAAAAACGTTATCGCCGCCAACATCGATGTACTTTTAGTAGTCGTCAGTGCCGGGGTTCCTGCCTATAAAAGAGGACTCGTGGACCGTTATCTGGTCCGCTCTGATTACTGGAATATTCCGGCCTATGTGATCTTTAATAAAATGGATCTTTATGATGAGTCCGAATTCGATATTCAGTTTGAGGCTGAGCGCCTCAAGTGGCTTAATGTAGAGAGTTTTGAAGTCTCTGCCCATAACGGGGAACTTCCTCCAAAATACCTTTCTCAGGGCTTCAATGATTTATCGAAAAAGCTGGAAGGAAAAACAGCGGTTCTGGTTGGCCATTCAGGTGTGGGTAAAAGTCGTCTGATCACCGAACTCTCTGAAGGAAAGATTCAGCTCCTTAGTGGTGATACAAATCGAGCTAATAAAGGCTCACACACAACGACCTGGGCGGAACTTATCGATGGTGAGAAATTTGCCCTCATCGACTCTCCGGGAATTAGGTCTATGTCTCTTAGTGATCTGACAAAAGAAGAACTCATCATGAGCTTCTCAGATATTCAGGAGTTTGCTACCAAATGCAAATTCGTCAGCTGCAATCATGAACAGAATAATAAAGGCTGCTATTTTCAAAAGCTAGATCAAGACGATAGGGAGTCTCAGTTGATTTTATCCCGGCTTGATTCTTATAAGAGGGTTCTAGAAGAGGTCATTGAAATTCCAGACTGGCAGAAAAAATAGAAAGAGAGGATAATTATCCCCTCTTTGCTTTGGAATCTTTTTAAACGATGTCAAAATGCGCGCTAATATCCCCAATGGCCTTGCGACCCTTTAGAATCTAGCGGTACATTGACCCACGCTCATAGCGATATCCGTGTTCTTTTTTGGCGTCATCCACAGAAGAAATTGTTCTCTCATTGTGATAAGAAGCACAACTCACCATCAGACCAAGAACGAAAAAGAGAGATAGAGTTTTTGCCATAAGGGCCTCCAAAAGGGGTTTACGCACATAATTCCTATCGGTTTTATCGGCAGGATCATGAGGAAAAAGATGCCGTCAGTTGAGCATTTTAGATTCCGAGGACTTACCTACGTAAAATCTACTTATTGAAGTATTGTCTAATGAAATTGTGCCATTTTTAGATTAGATTCCTCGTCTCACATAACCTTAAAGGGATCTATTCAATGAAGGCTCTGGCATTTGTATTACTTTCTGTTTTTCTGTTCGACTCTGCTCTGAGTTTCGGTCAGGTCCAAGAGAGATCAGTCGACTTCACTATTTCCCCCTCGTTAATTTCCGAAGGAAAAATTCAGGTTGCTTACGAATGGATCTCACCTTCAGAATTTGCGAAGAAAGATCTTTCTTTGCTGGATCTGCCCAAGATCAGCTCCCTTCATCCTGGCAATAATCAACTGACAATTTCTAAAGTCGCCTTCATAAGCCAGAAGTCTTTTGATGAACTCTCTTACGCTAAGATGAATAACTCTACATTCATTTCTCAGATGCTAAATTCTATCAGCATCTCAAAAAAATCAGCTGATGCCTGGTCTATTACAAATAAAGTAAAAGCCTTTCAGATTCCTTTCAAAGTTAGCTTTCAACTAAAGTTTAATGAGGTTTCGGCAAGCTCTCTTGGAGCAGCGGTTTCTAATTACCTAAGAGATGAAGGAGCAGCTTCGAAGAATTCTGGCAGAGAGAGATTTTTAATTTTGGATATGACTAATTTCTCTCAACTCGTTTACCGAAATTACTCTGTCGTCTATCTTAAAGAAATCAATGCGAATGAAACTCTTGTGGTTGCAGGAGTTGTCGCGGCCATTAACATCAATTCTGCGAATCTCTTTTTTAATCATCCCCCTTTTACAACCGCAAAAGAAACAATGATGAGTAACATCAAGACTCAAATTATGCAGATGGCACGAAGTATCCAAAAAAACTAAATCTGCACATCGCCTTCCAGAGGTTTTAAAGGCTGCCGGTCGTTTTTCTGAGGAGTGATCACAGTTTGAGGGGCGGACTTATAAGGAAGCTCCACCAAAATTTTTCCATCCTTCTGACCCATTTTTACTTTTGTTCCATCCACATCGGCAGGAACACTGAAGCTTGAACTGAAACTGGAAGTGATGCTTCCTGTAGAAGTATTTCTAACCGAGTCACCTTTAATCGTTATCACTGTGGCATTGACATCAATATTGAGCTTCTGCTCCTTACTCTGTGGAGTTAAGACCAGAACTCTGCCTTCGGTGGTTTCAGTCCATTCGGATTTAAAATTAGAAAGGGCCGGCCCCATCTGATCCATACCTGTAAATGAGTCTGACATGGCATCTTCAAAGGCCTTATCCATATCTTTAAAGAGATCCTGATCCGGTCCCAGACCATGAAGAAGTTTATCCCGCATGCGCCGGTGCATTTCTTCACGTAATTCCATCCGCCGCTTCATTCGGTCAAAAGGCGCACGCTCAGGTGGACTGCTATTATCCTGTTGAGTAATAATCTGACTGAGGGCACCCACGGCCCCCAACATGACTAATAAAATGAGACCGACGACTACGTACATCCGTTTCATATAAACAAATATGGTCTCTATTTTTCAGGCGTCAAGGTCTTGCCGAATATTATTCAAGAGCTCAGACAACTGAGTTAAACCATCAACAAACAACGCCGGTCCAGGTTGCAGGTAGATAGCGGGATTTAACTCAAAAACCTTTTTATTCTTTAGGGCGCTAATAGCTTCAAAACCATCTCGGCTTGCAAAAGAGTCGAGCTTAACTTTTTTGCCGCACCAACAACCAAAAATGACATCTGGATTGAGTTCAACAACTTCCCGGTCCGTCACCTGCCTGTCTACTGCAAGGCTTCCAGTTTTATGTTTAAAAATATTTTCACCACCGCAGACTTCAATCAGCTCAGAGACCCATTGGATTGCACTCAGTCTGGGGTGATCCCATTCTTCAAAATAAACCTTCACCTTTCGTAGAGATTTTACTTTTTTGCGGTGATTCTCGATACGTAATCTGAAATCTTCAACTAATTTAGAGGCCCGGCCCTCTTCCCCTACTATGCGGCCTAGGAGAAGTATTTGATCCAGGATCTCAGTTAGGGATCGCTGGTTAGAAATAAACACGTTTAGGCCCATCCCCACAAGCTCTTTAGCAGTATCTTTTTGGATGTCAGAAAAACCGATAATCAGGTCGGGTTTGAGGGACTTAATCTGATCCAGATCAGACCTGACAAATTGACTCACAATGGGATGATTGGTTTTTGCCTCTGGCGGACGCTCCACATACTGAGAGACCCCTGCGATAAGGTCAGATCGACCTAGTAAATACAGAGTCTCGACTGTTTCCTCTGTGAGGCATATAATCTTAGACGGAAAACTCATTTCTAGATTATGCCCCATGAGGAAGGTTTCGACAAAGGATCACCATGTCTAAGTTTCTGCTGAGTCTGTTCGTTTTATCTCTATCCGTTTTTGCAGCTGAAGATCACGCAACGATCTCTCTTCAGCGAGCAGACAATAAACTTGTGGTAACCATTCATCACGATAAGGGCTGGCATACTTATTGGAAAAACCCAGGAGACTCCGGGATAGCTTCAGTCTTTAAATTTTCAGACGGCGCAAATAAGCCGCTTGAACTCAAAGCTTTTGAGTGGCCCCTACCGGAAAAACATCTGGAGGCCGGAGATATCCTGACCATCGGTTACGAAGGCAAGCAGCATTTCTTTTTTAACGATGCGCCTGGAATAATTAAAGCTCATATTTCAGTTTTGATTTGTAAGGACATTTGCATACCGGGTGAAGCCAAGCTCGAACTTAAAGCCGATCAAAAATTTATTTCAAACCGGGAGGCAGCTCCTTACCCCTCAGCAGAGTTAAGCAGTGCTTTTGAAATTTTACCAAAAGAAGTTTCAGTTCCCGCTCAGTTTGAATACTATGTTACCCGTCAGAAAGATCAGAACATTCTGACTCTTCACTATTCATTAAAAACGACAAAATCAACAAAGCTTCCCAAAAAATTAAATCTTCTCACCGCTTTTCCAAGTCCACCTTTTGGCTATAAAAGGGAAACACTCTACAAAGAAGGCGACACACTTTTTGGTAAAACAGAGATCGAATGGGACGGAATCTACCAGGATCCTCCTTTTGAGCTTCCTGCCAA
>DLGL01000121.1:11578-31015 GCA_002482685.1 Bacteriovoracaceae bacterium UBA7695
GCTTTTCTAAAAATATGGAACTCCCTTTTTTACTTAACAGTCCAGATTCTGAACGGGTGGATAAAATCACACTTAAAGTAAAAGATTTCTCGCTCGCTTCTCCCTCACTTGATCAGTTTTATAAGAAGCTCACTCCTTACGATCCTTCACGGACTAATGGCCCTGCTGCACTGACATCCTCTGAAACAACTGACATGAATCTCCTTCAGTATCTTTTGTTTGCCTTTTTAGGAGGACTCATCCTGAATCTCATGCCGTGTGTGTTGCCCGTCATTTCACTGAAGCTCTTTAGCCTAATCCGTCATCGCAACTACACCCAAAAGCAACTTTTAAAACATAACTTGAGTTACACAGCTGGCGTCATTACAACATTCATGGTGCTGGCCGGAGTGATTGTAGGCCTCAAGGCAACAGGAGAAGTCGTTGGTTGGGGTTTCCAGCTTCAATCACCGACGTTTATCCTTCTCATGATGCTGGTTCTTTTTATTTTAAGTTTGAATCTCTTTGGTCTTTTTGAATTCATCACTCCTGGTGGATCAAAATTAGGTAATGCACAAACTGAAGAAGGTTTTATAGGGGATTTTTTCGGTGGAGTTTTAACCACAATTCTTTCCACTCCCTGCTCGGCTCCTTTTTTAGGCACGGCGCTGACCTTTGCTTTCACCACCAGTAGCTTCACCATTTTCCTGATGTTTTTCTTTATTGGTATCGGACTGGCATTTCCATTTTTATTAACAGCAATTTTCCCTAAGAGTCTTTCACTTTTTCCAAGACCGGGTGCCTGGATGGAGAAGCTTAAGTACTTCCTGGGACTGACGTTACTTGCAACGGTTGTCTGGCTCTACGATGTATTCGCTAATCTTGTAGATTATGAGGCTATAAGCTGGAGGCTCAATTTACTCTTAGCTCTATGGTTTTTCGCTTTCTTCTTCATGAAAAAAATCTCTCAGAATAAATTTCTTCAAAGCATGGCTTTTGTTCTGCCATTATTGATGACTGTTTTTGCCATTAAAAATCTGGAACTAAAACCCACGACTGCTTCGATGGTCACTAAAGAATCGGCGTGGAAACCCTGGTCGCAGGAAAAACTCACTGAACTGAAAGGCCAGATGGTATTTATGGATTTCACCGCTCAGTGGTGCCTGACATGCAAAGTGAATAAAAAATTAGTTCTGGAAACTGATGGTTTTAATGAACTGGCAAAAAAATACAATGTGACCTTACTTCGAGCGGACTGGACCAAGCGAGATGATAACATCACTCAGTATTTAAATAAGTACGGTGCCGTAGGAGTGCCTGCTTACTTTGTTCAAAAACCAGATGGTGAAATTTTATTTTTAGGTGAAACAATTACCCTGGGTAAAATTGAAGAATACTTAAATTAGCCTTCATCTTCAAACTTAGGTGGAAGCATCATCAGGGCCCCGACAACTTCTTTAGGATCGTGGTTCTGATAAAGTACCTGGTATAAACCCGTAAAGATCCTTGCATTGATATTCTTACTCTGGGCCAGCAAGTGAGCAGCCTTAGTTGTTTTATATCCTTCAACAACAGATTTTGAGTGAGCGATTATCTCTTCAGCTTTGCGCCCTTTGGCTATTTCAATTCCAAATGACTTGTTTCTTGAAAGCTCACCCGTTGTTGTGAGAATGAGATCTCCCATTCCAGATGGCCCATAAAAGGTCTCCGGTCGCGCCCCGAAATAACTTCCAAACCTCAGCATCTCAACGATACCTCGGGTAATTAAGGCTGCCCTGGTATTGTGGTTATAACCCAGGCCTTCCATTATCCCACCAGCTATCGCAATAACGTTTTTTAGAGATCCACCAAGAAGAACACCCTTAACATCGGTGGTTGGAAGAGCTTTGAAAAAATCTGTCCCTAACATATCACAGGCACTTAAGAGATTATCTTTATCCTCACCAGCAAGAGAGACGATTGTAATTTGTTTATCTAGAATTTCTTTAGCAAATGAAGGTCCGGATAAGTACATGAGCTGTTTTCGGTAAGCTTCAAAATGAGTGTGATAGATTTCATCCGGAAGTTTCAGTGTCTCGTGATCAATACCTTTGGCCAGACTTACCAGTGGAGCGCCGGAATCCAGAAGTTTTTTTATCTGAGAAAAATTGGCCTTACAAAAATCATCAATGGCCGACATCGGAAGCCCCGAAATCACCATTTGAATGTCACCTTCCTGAAGAGTTTTAACCTCATCCCAACTCAACGCCGCTCTGAGGGACTTAGGAAGTTTCTGACCTGGAAGATAAGTTGTATTCTCTCCCCCATTAATTTCGTTATAGATCTCTTCAGATCTAACCAGGATAATCACTCTTTCAAATTTTTGAGTGAGAACAAATCCAATCGAAGTGCCGAATGCACCGCCGGCCAATACCAGAGCTGTCTTGTATTTCATTTCTCTCCTAAAGACTGATGATTCCTTTAACTGTACTCATTAGTTCGTACACATCCAGAACTTCTTGAGTACTTTTCATCAGTTTGCGGGCATTGACTGAAATATAGTTGCCTTGTTTACTAGGTGTTTCAGTGATGGTGAAGCCAGCAAGCTTATCAAGCACCTGGTTTTTCTCCGCGATTTTTACAATAAATTTGAATTCATAGTAATCAGGCCACTGATAACTCTCCTCGAGTAATTCTCTGAATTTTTGAAGTTGTTGATTATCCATAATTTTTCGCTTTCTTGATAACCTTCTTTCTCCATAACCCCCTGATATGAGAGTACTGAGAAAGGATATCAAATAGTTATCTCCGATAGAGATGATTAAGTTTTCAGAGGAGAGCTGCCGATTCAGGTAGGGCAAGACCACTGAAGGTCGGGGGTTCCCTATGATCCAGGTATGGATTCTTATCGTATGTATGATGGCATCAACTGCTTTCGCAGAAGAATTCAGTCACATCAAATTGCATCCTCAGTTTGAACAATATCTTAATCAGCCTAAATTGAAAAGTGCTTCTAAAATTTCTAAGTCGCTAGATTCAACAACAGATAACTTTTCACAAAAGATGAGAACCACTTTTCTAGGATCTCAGACGGTCAACAAAGACTTCACTTCTCCCTTTCCGACTGATGGTGAAGAGTCCCCACTCTACGAAGAGATCCGCGCTCAGCTTGAAACCTCACACAGAGATATTGGTCTCAGGGAAGTTACCAACCTAGATTTTTTAAACCAACAATTTAATCTGGGATCTGAAAATTTCTCAGGCTTTAGTTGGCAGAAGCCCATGGGAGTTGTTCATGTTTTTGCTGACCGCCAGGTGATTCAAAATATTTTCGGAGACAACTGGCTTATTACAGACACTTTCACTGTTGATGTTGAAGCCACTACTTTCTTACAAAGGGCCAATGAAGCAGGTGTCACTTCAATGAGTGATGCCGAAATTGGTGCCTTCGCAGGGACAACCTTTAAAAGAGTCTACACATACTACTCTTATGCCAATTCTTACGCAGAAGGTTTACGCGCTGACTTCTCAAAACTTTTCCTGCCTTTCACTAAACTCAATGTAAAAAGTGTCGCTAAGATGAGCGATGAAGAAATAGTCAAACGAGAGGATAACTGGACGGCCAGCGCAGGCGGGATGATTTCCACTCCTGCTTATTCAGGCTTCTCATTCTCAGCAGGTGTTCTCGCTCAGTTTGCTTATCAAAACATGGTCTCCATTCAGAATTTTACTGTTAGTGATGATTCTACTGATAAGGTTCAGATTACAACTCGTGGAAAAACATCTACAAGTGTTGGCCTTAATATGAGTATTCAGGCGGAGTTTTTGAAGCTTCTTAAGCTCACCATCCTCAGCTATGATCTGACGTATGAATATGCTAAATCTAAAGAATTCACTCTTGGCATGACCTCATCGGAATGGAAACTTGCCAACGAAGATCAGTCTCAGTCTGCTGAATTGAAATCAATCCTTAATGGTTATGGAAAAATTAATTCCCTTGAACCCTACATCATAGCTTTAGATGAAAGAGAAGAGCGCAGTCTTCAGCAACGAGGTGCTCTCCTTATCTGGGGTCGTCTCGCAAAAAGTAAAACGGAACAAATTAAAGTCGTAAAAGACAACACTGTCAGGGTGTTTTTCAAAAGCTATGCTCAGAATATGAGAGTCGTTCAAAATATTTTCTCCCGACTATTTTCAGCTGTGGTCTACAGGATTCTTAAACTTCCTGTTGGTACTAAAAATGCTGCTCTTTATAACCGCCAGGTTGATATGGAGTACGATGCTACACACCCTCAGGCAGCAAATCCTGAGGTGGCGCGCGTCGAAAGCTCAGAACTTTTTTCATTCTCGCTTAGTCAAAGCTATGAAGCCGCACGCACTGACCGATGGATTGATAAAAAATTTAAAAATGATCTTATCTGGTTTGTAGATTCATTCACCACCCTGCCCAAAGATTACAAAGCGATTATTCGCTCCGAGCAACTAAAGGGTCCCATGCTGATTGAATCCAAATTGCTGGTTGAAAAGGCGGGCCTTAACTACTTCCTCAATACATCTGAGAACCTGATTTTTGGCCAGGTTGCAAATGTTTGTGGCTCCAAACGTATGGGTGATTGGCAAAGGCCTGAAAAACGCAGGTATTTTCTCGGTCGACTCCAGGTAGGCGCTGAGCTATGTACTAAAAACATTGGAAAAAAATTTCTGGAGTTTAAAACTGATTACCTGGCCCATTCACAGAAGCCCTCGCTGGTTAAGTTTAAGGCTTTCCTGACAAAGTACTACAAGCAGTCCAGCAACATTGCTGACTTGTCTGCCCTCTTTGGAGCGGAGAATACCTTTATCCATGGCCAGCTCAAAGCAACCACTCCTGCAGGCAACGAGTTCGTTTTACCGTTTTCTTCTGGACAATTTCGCGGTCTGGGAGTTATTGATAACTACAAACGTAGCAGTAGTTCCAGACAACCAGCCAGCATTTTAAGTGAGTAGAATTGAAAACTGTAGATATCATAAAGGCCCGGGAAATTCTCCTCAAAGGTGATGTGGTAGCAATCCCCACGGAGACTGTTTACGGCCTGGCGGGCTGGATCCATTCTGAATCCGGACTACGCAAAATCTTCTCAACAAAAGAGCGTCCTTTTTTTGATCCTTTAATTGTACATATTGAATCCATCGAGAAGGCACGCACACTCACTTCTGAGTGGACTGAAGTTCATCAGATTCTTGCTGAGGCTTGCTGGCCAGGTCCTCTTACCCTCATAGCCAAGAAACATTCTTCTATCAATCCATTGATTACTTCGGGACTTGATTCTGTCGGTCTACGTTGTCCCCAACATGACCTTACCTTAAAGCTTCTTGCGAGTATCGAAGGTGGTCTGGCCGCTCCGAGTGCTAATAAGTTTGGTAAAACTTCCCCCTCTCAAGCGTCACATGTTTATGATGAGTTTGGTGAAAGCGTATCTGTTCTTGATGGAGGCCCCTGTCAGGTAGGTATCGAATCTACTGTTGCGGGAATTGAGCAGTCGGCCGGAACAACGAAAGTTCTTATCTACAGGCCCGGGCACTACACCGCACAGGCCTTACAAAAGATTCTTGATCAACATAAAATTTCAGCTACCGTTGAATATGCAGAAAGTCCGGTAGCCCCGGGGCAATTAAAGCACCACTATATGCCCAATATACCTCTAGTGATCGCCTCTGCAGATTTTCATTTAGAAAAAGACCTCTCACAAATTGAGACTGAACTCAAAACGACCTTTAAAAATCCTGTTCTCTGGAAGCTTTCTCAACAAGCTGCTCAAGCGAGTCGCGAACTCTACCAGGACCTGCGCCAGTTCTCTCAAATGGGATATGATTTGATTGTTATAAAAAGAGATACTCTTCAAACTGGAGACGATTGGCTGGGGATTTGGAACCGCTTAGAGAAGGCCAAATCCCTTGAAATTAAAAACTAGTTATTAAATAATCCAATTTTCTTTAAGACAAACACAAACAACGTAAATCCAATGACCATTAGTAAAAATTTCCGGTAATTCGAAATCAATCTTACATAATCGTCCTGGGCCAGATCACCCTGAATGTGGTGCTGATCTAAAATCGCGATCACTCTTTCCGCCGTATTATCAGCGATTACAAAAACATCCCCACTCTTTGAGTGAATAGAGATGGCCTTGTTGGGATGAAGAAGCTTGTATGTTTTAATATCTGAATAAAGAACTGCTTTATTAAAAAATGGTAGTCCGCGGTTATAGATAAACCCTTTTTCGCAAAACTTAACTCCCCTGATGAAGCTATAATAAATGGCCGGTATGAGAATAAGACAAAAGAAAGTTATTAACTCTGCAGGGTAGCGGTAATGATAATTGAAGACATCCAGAATTTTAAACCGACCACCGGCCTGAAAATTTTCATAGGTAAAAGTATCAAGATAGAAGTCATTGAGAAAAAAAACAACAATGGCAAAGATCCCCAAACGGAAGATATTAACCATCGAGGTCTTATAAAGTTTTTTTCCTAACATTAAAAGTCCTCATTTTCCGGATGAATATTTTGCGCGTAACGAATAAGATCCATAACCTCTCTGGCACATCCCTTACCACTTTCTCTGACAGTCACGTAATCTACGATCTCTTTGACTTCTTCGCAGGTATTAGGAACAGTAGCAGAGAACCCGGCTTTTTTTAGCAGAGGAATATCAAATAATTCATCTCCCATGTAGAGGACTTCTTCGGGGGAAACATTATATTTTTTTAATAGATCCAAAAATGCTGCTCTCTTGTCCTCATTACCAGCATAACAAAAGTTCAGACCCAACTGCTCAGTCCGGCGTGTGACAGAAACACTATTGCCACCGGTGATGACTCCTACTTTTAGGCCAGCCTTCATGAGGACTTTCATTCCGTAGCCATCATAGATGCAAAAAGTGCGGTTAAATCCAACTTCTTCACTGGCCCACCAGACATGAGAATCGGTCAGGATCCCATCCAGATCAAAGGCCACTACTTTGATTTTTTTTAGTTTTTCTTCAAGGCGTTTGGCCACTAATTTAAGACTCATAAAATTCCTTTAAAGTTTACCACTGGCCTTCACAAATGATGCGAAAAGTGGATGCGGTTTAAATGGGCGGGACTTAAATTCTGGGTGATACTGACAAGCGATGAAATGAGGATGATCCTTGAGTTCCACAACTTCTACCAGATTTAACTTCGGGTTAAGGCCAGAGACGATCAAACCCTTATCTGTCAGTTTACTAAGATACTCGTTGTTAACCTCTAAACGATGGCGGTGCCGTTCCGAGATTATAGAATGACCATAAATTTTATGGGCAAGTGTCCCTGGTTTTAAATCACAATCATAGGCCCCAAGACGCATACTTCCGCCCTTAGATCCATCTTTCGTTTGTCCGTGCATATAATGAACGACAAAATCGCCGCTATCCTTAAACTCCATCGATGTAGCGTCCTTGATGCCAACAATGTGCCTGGCAAATTCAATGATCGCCAATTGAAGTCCAAGACAAATACCGAAGAACGGAACTTTATTTTCCCGGGCAAACTGAATCGCCTTGATTTTCCCTTCTGTCCCACGGGCACCAAAGCCTCCCGGAATAAGAATACCATCCACTTGTTTAAGAAGATCAGTATTTGCACCTTTCTCAAGATCTTCTGCATCGATATAAGTAAGATTTAACTTCACCTGATTCTCAATCGCTGCATGTCTCAAAGCTTCATCCAGAGATTTGTATGATTCAATAAGCTCTGTATATTTGCCTACGACTCCGATATTCACTGTCTTAAGCGGATTCTCGGCGTTGAATATAACTTTGGTTATTTCATCCATGCGGGGCTCTGTGGCCCACATCCCAAGAAGTTCAGTGATGCGTTTATCCAGTCCCTGTTCATGAAAAGAGCGAGGAACTTTATAAATCAAATCCAGGTCAATCGATTTAAAAACATTCTTTTTAGGAACGTTACAAAAAAGAGAAATCTTATCGAGAATTGATTCATCAATATCTCTATCAGCCCGACAAATAATAATTTGTGGAAACAAACCAATACCGCGGAGTTCTTTAACCGAGTGCTGAGCAGGTTTAGATTTTAACTCTCCAGCTGCTGCGACATAGGGAACTAAAACCAAATGAATAAAGATGACATTTTCTTGTCCAACATCCAAAGCGAACTGCCGGATGGCTTCCATATACGGAAGTGACTCGATATCCCCTACAGTTCCACCTACTTCTCCGATTAGAAGATCACATTTTTCGGCTGCCAGGTGAATCCGGCGCTTAATTTCATCTGTAATATGAGGAACCACCTGCACAGTTTTCCCCAGGTATTTTCCTTCACGCTCATTTTCTATCACCTGAAGATAAACTTTACCGGTTGTGAAGTTATTCTCACGGGACAATGTGAGAGTTGTGAAACGCTCGTAGTGCCCAAGATCGAGATCTGTCTCACCACCGTCGTCAGTTACAAAAACTTCACCATGCTGGATGGGACTCATCGTTCCCGGATCAACGTTGATGTAGGGATCCATCTTCAGCATGTTAATTTTAATTCCACGACGCTCAAGCAAGCATCCTATGCTGGCCGCGGCCAACCCCTTCCCCAGGGAACTAGTTACTCCGCCCGTAATAAAAATATATTTCTTCTGACCCACTATAGAGCTCCTTCAACTTTTTTAATATCTTCTGGTACATCAACACCCATAAGCATCTGGCCGGTGAGAATAGCACCCAGGGAGTAGCCATTTTCAAGGGCCCTGAGTTGTTCTAATTTTTCTAAATCTTCAAGTGGCGACATAGGCAGTTTCACAAAATCCAGCAAAGCCTCAGGACGGTAACTATAAACACCAATATGCTGATACCAGCTATAAACTTTTCCACCATCCCGATCAAATGGAAGGGACTGGCGGGAAAAATACAAACACTGTTTTGAATTATCAGACCATACGGCCTTAACAACATTAGGATTGTTAAAATCTTCTTCGCTACTTTTTCTTTCACGAAGCAAAGTTGTGATGGAGTACTTACTATTCAAATGAAACTCCGCCAGCTCTTTTAAGACTTCACCTTTTAATAAAGGCTCATCTCCCTGTACGTTGATAACAAGGTCTGCTTTTTCTTCAGCAAAAAATCTTTTATAGGCCAGAGCTATTCTTTCAGATCCTGAAGGAACATCATCGTCCACTCTCAGCACTGTTCCACCAAAAGCTTTGACGTGATTTTCAATTTGATCATTATCCGTCACAACAGCTGTTTTAAAACCAGAGACCTGGCAGTTAGTAAAAACACGCTCGATCATGGATTTCCCGCTAATCATGGCCAGAGGCTTTCCCGGAAAACGAGAAGAACCAAAACGAGCAGGAATAAGAATCACAACGGATGCCATAGAGGATAAACCTTAAGTTTTAATTGACCCCTCAACTTACCTCAAACAGAGCGGCTACGACAACCACTTGAGAGCCAAATTCGTCCTTGCGTTAACTCGAGGTGATGCTAAACTTTATTCTATGAGACTCTTATTTACTGTCATTCTTTTGGCGCTTACATCAGTGGTTTTTCCGCAAGATGATTATCTAATGCAAGATGCCATCACAAAACCTGCTCTAAGCCTTCGCTGTAAGGAGCTGCTCAAAGAAAGAAGTGAAAAAGTAAAAGTCCAACAACGCTTAAACGCCCTCTTACAGCGCAATCAGGACCTGATCAAGAAGAGTCCGAAGGCGAAACCAAGCATGCATAATCGCCTCCTCTCTAGTCAGGTTAAAATAAAAAATGAACTTCATCTCACCAATTTAAATATTGAAACCCAGGAAGAAAACATCGTTCGCTCTGGATGTCCGGGAATATCTCTTTAGTTAATAACTGATTTTACTTCTCAACTTTGTTGATGTTACACTTTTCCCGCACACACATACGTTTTTGCGGGAGATGAGCTTTGATAAAGGCCTTATTTATCTCATTTTTTCTGACCCTAGGGGCCTGGGCCCAGGATGAAGATTTAACATTTTTAGAAAGCAGCATTAGCTCTGACCCCACTACAGCACCTGTAAAAAGCCGGTGGGCCACTAAACGGCAAGAACCCGGCAACGATAAAGAAGCAGGTTCGGGGCGTGTTTTGGATTTGCGCTCAGTTTTAGAAGAAGGCTTCAGAAGAAACCCATTTGAACAAATTCGTGGACAGCAACGAGAGCAAATAGAGCTTTTGAAAACTGATGTCTTTCAAAGATTCTGGTTTCCTACAATTGGGCTGGAGATGCAGTCCTCTAATCACCGCATTGACCGTCTTCATGAATCAACTCAAAGCACTCCACGCATGGGAGCACAGCAAGCACCCAATGGAAGTATTGGCCTGGTTTTTGATGAATACACGGTCTTCAATTGGGGAAGAGATTATCTTCAGTACCAAAATGAAAAACAAATTTTAAACCGTAGTAACCAGCAATTGACCGAGGCCCGTCGACGGTTAAAATTTGCTCTCATTACGCAATACTTTAATTTGATCCGTTCAAAAGAAATCATGCGAATTAAGCAAGAGCAGCTTCGCCAGACATCTTTTATTCACAGACTCGCTCGCGAGAGGTTGCAGCTAAGAAAAATCCGGACCCAGGAATATTATCAAACCCGATCAGAGTATCTCAGATCTCAGACCGAGTATCAGCAAGCACAGTTTGAAGTTGGATTAGAAGAGGAAAAAATTGCAAATCTTCTGGGTGATGAGTACCAGACTTCCTACCGCTCATACGAGCAGTTGAAGTTTGTTTCTGTTAACACGTCGATGAATGAAGCCTTGAGATCATCCCAGGAACAAAGTCAGCCTTACAGAGATGCTAAAGTGGCCTATGATGTGGCCTCAAGAAGTTATGAGAAAACCCTTAAAGACAACTTACCACTTCCTAAGTTTGGGGTAAATCTTGGTACCTACCGCACAGGATTTGACCCTGATGGGACAAGTTGGAATTATCAGACAACCGACAGTAACCGCAACGTTGAGCTTGTTGCTTCAATAAATATGCGTTGGACTCTTTTAGGCGAAGGTGGATTTTTTAACTCACGCCAGAACCAACAGACATATCTAACTAAAAGAATTGCTGAAATTAATTTTTTCAACACTCGCCGTGAACTTGAAGTTAAAGTCAGAACTATTTACAAGACTCTTCGATTTCTTGAAGAAAAAGTGGAGATCGCTCAATTCCAGGCAAAAAATGGTCAGAGTAATTATGACTCCGCTTTGGATAACTATGTTGGTGGCAGAACAACCTACGCCGACATTAAACTTGCTATTGATAACCTTGTAAACTCTCACATTAATACAGAGAACGTTAAGTATGACCACCTCATTAAAAAACTTGAGCTGGCCGACTTTATGGGACTTGAAGATTTCCCCGGGGAAAACTTTGAGTCATTGGCGTCGAGGTAATTTATGAAATACTTACTGTTACTTGCCCTCTTCTCCCACACTCTTTTGGCGGCCGATCCTTTTGAGTTAACGGATGAGGAAAAAAATCCAGAGACTGAAGAGATTCTTATAAAGAAACCAGAGAAGTATCTTCGCCATGACAGCATGATCTACGATCTAAACACGGATTTAGGAATTAAGGATCAACGTAAGTACACTGGCACCGATGGTAATCGAATTAGTCTGGCCGGTCACATCTCTGCTGACTACGAACATTTTAACGACATGCTCGGAGTCGACTTTAATTATATGCACCGCTCATCGAAGTACAATCAGATGTGGTATGGGCTCCAACTTTTTCAACAGAAAACAATGTTTGATGCCATTACACAAAACCAGGACGTCAAGGCCGGTGATGATGCCAATGACGAATCACAGTTTCAACGTCCTTCGGGCACTAAGGCAAATGTCTTTGGTGCTGGTGTGGGACTCGGTTACCGCTTCAAACTCCTGATGGAATTCTTCCCGACTGAAGATGTTTTTGAAAATATTGATGTATTCGCTAATTTTATAACGATGGATGAGAAATTCATCAATCGTAAGTACAATGGCTATGGACTCACTACGAACTACGGCATTCACAAACGTAGTAGCACTAATTTTTTCTATGGTGGAAAATTATCTTACAACCTGGCATCAGTTACCCGTAAACCCATCGGTGATGAGGGCAAGTCGGACCGATCGTTTGCACTCGGGTGGCTTTCTTTAGGACTTGAGTTGGGTTTTTTCTTCTAGATTATTTTAGCTCAGTAATTACATAGTCCTGACCAGAGAAAAGACTCTGTTCATTTTTAATATAAACCTTCGCTTCTTCTACTGTCCCAAATAATCCCAGGCTTACTCTGTACCAGGTGCCTTTGCCTTCAAGTGTCGTTTCATTAATGATGGGGCTATACCCACGGACAGTAAACCCTTCGGCAAACTGCTTTGCCTCTTCCGTTGTGGGATATGATCCCAACTGAATCGTATATTTACCTACGACACCAGTATTTGCGGCTTTAGGCTCTACACTCTGGTTAGTAATCGCCTTATCTTCGGTAGAAAATTTTTCAAGTTCATCAGACAGACGAGTCTTAGACTCATCCATTAGTTTTTTTAGTTTTTCTTCGTCAGTTAATTTGGAATCTTCTTCAACTGTTTTTTCTACATCTTCTTCAAGGCCTGACTTTAACTCAACTGTTTTTTGATCTACTGGTTTTATCCCAGCTTCTTCTAAGGTCAGCTTCTTTCCAAGTCTTATACCTAGAGTAAAGCTTGTAACAATTAAAACCACCACCAGTAGCAATACCAGGATGATCTCTTTTTTTTCAAATACGATAACTTTGTTGTTTTCTTCCATATCATTATTTTAGGGTCTTAGCTCATTTTGAGCAAAACATTTCAAATCCGAACAAACTAGTCGGAATTAGGCCCTTCCCATCGCCCATTTCGGCCAGGTGAATTAAAACCCTCTCAGCCATAAGGAGGCCAACATGAAATTTACAGCACTAGTTAAGAATCAAAAAGGGCAAGGAATCATGGAGTACGTCATCATCTCAAGCCTAATTGGCATCTGCTGCCTCGCTATGGTGACTTCATTCGGAAAAGTGGTGAACGACAAGATCAAAGTTATGAAAGAGAAGGTAGACCGCGAAGTAACCGTTAACTTTAAACGCTAATGAACCTTATTGCCTGGGTTCTGGCCTTAAGTTTACTGACGGCCGCCATTTTTGGGGCCGTCATGTTCCATGAGGCTACGGTTTGCCGTCAAAAGGCTTGGCTTAAAAGCACAGAACTCAAAACCAGAACTCTTCTCCATCGGCCCTCGGATTACGAGCAAAGGGTTGATGCTGCCTGCAAGGTGTATGTGGTGAGGAAATCCAAAACAGTTTCATGGCAGAGGCTTCCAAATTATAAGCGTCACGACTTTAAGCTGGATCTACGGGGCAAGATATGAAAAATGAAAAAGGTGAAGTCACACTCTTTTGTGTTTTGCTACTCGTAGTTTTAAGTGGCCTGCTTACTCTTTGTGCTTTGGAGCTTGAGCACTCATTTAGATTGATGAAAAAACGAACGAATCTAATTTTGTGTGTAAAAGAAACTAAAGGTGAGCTTGATAGATACTTTGTAACTATGGGCCGCTTGAACTGGGTCTTAAAAAATATCAGACTGGCACAGGCCGCTGCCATTTTTTTCCCACCTATTGCACCCTATGTCCTTTACGCTGAAAAATTACGCAGAGTCACTAAGGGACTTCAGGCAACTGCTCTCATTCCTTATTTTGCCAAGATTATTGAACTGAAGAAACGGGGGTGTCCTTTGGATCCCCGGCTTGCAATAAACCCTTTTGTCCTCGGAAAAGACTTTGGCTTCCAGCGCACAAGTCTCGGAGCCGCCAAACTTAGGAGTAAAAAATGGACCTATTATTTTTACGACAAACCTTATGCTCTCTCCCTCACGATAGATGCAACCAGGATGGAAAGCCTTTGGCCAAAAATAATTTACCGGGCCGAGGAGAAAATGGGGACATTGTCCTCCCTTTTGTCCTCACGCTGATGACAGCAAGTTTGCTGTTTTTTGGTCTGTTTCTATTAAACAAACTCTACGAACACCGTACAAAGGAGCACTTAAATGCTTTCCAAAATCGCTGGCAATATCTCGAAGCAAAATACAAAGACTAAAGTCTGGTGGGCCAAACTGGCAGTGGCCATAGTGATTTCAAATATCTTCTTTTTCATGCTCTTTTCCGGAAGTGAAACGGAAAACCCTGAAGTTTCTACCATACCAGAAGGGTGGGTTGAGATCCAGGTTAGGGCAGAATTACTTACCCCATTTCACTCTGGAAAAAAGGTTCTCCTTCTGCACCGAAATGGAAGGAAGCGAGTGGAGGCCATGTTAGAAACCTCTCCACAAGAACCTGAGGGACGGTTCACGGTTCTGGTAAAAGAATCGGAAGCCCCTGCCCTCTTACAACATGAGTCTTGGGAGATTGTACCGTTTTTAAAAACGCTCACCTTCTCAAGAATCGCTACGGGAGTTAGTCATGAAATTCGGTATTAGTTTATTTTTCTTAGCGTTCATAGGTGGAGCTGCTCATGCCTCACCTATAAAGATTTTTTTTGAAAAGGATTCTAATCGCGCGACATGGGTAAAAGAAATTTTTACTGTCACTTATCAAATTCCTGAGGATCTGATTGAGCTTAAAGAAGTGCAAAAATGTGATGGGTTAAAAGAGCGTGGAAAATTAGATCTGTGCTTAAACGACAACGGAGACCTTTTAGTGGTCTCCGTTGATAGTGGATTCATTAATGAGTCGCTAAGAATTTTTCAGGCACCATAAAATGGAGACCCAAATGAATTACTTTTTGTCAGCTTTTGGAGCTTTAGCGGCTTTAGGTGCCTTAGGAGCAGCTTCAGCTTTAACTTTTGGAGCTTTTGGCTCTTTAACTGCTTTAGGTGCCGTAGAAGCTTTCTTCATTGAAGCAGCTTTTACAGTAGCTTTTTTAGCTACTTTTTTAACTTCAGGCTTTCCATTTTCATGGATAGCAAACTTAGGCGTAGTTCCTTTGTTTCTGTTAGCTGCTTTTCTTTTAGCACCAGATGCTCTGTGGTGTGCTTTACGACGGTTTTCAGTAACTGCGGTTCTAGAAGCCATAAGTATCTCCTCAAGGAATAGTCTTAAATTATCAAATTTGAAGCTCCTCAATTTAACTAGATGCCTGCTACTTGTCAAAGTCTTCTTGGTACTGCCTTCTGCGTCATTTGCTCAAACCTCGCCTCAACTTTCTCCCTCAGACGTTATTCTCGCCAAGGGAGAGCAAAAAGAGCTGAGTTTTGAGTCACTGAAGAACTTTTCGGTGGGTAATCCCGAAGTCATTTCCTACAAGTTTATGCCTAAAACTGGAAAACTCCTTCTTAAAGGAAAAAGAGTCGGCTTTACAGACCTGGTCATCTGGAAGAAGGGTGGAAAAGAAGTCATTAGTATCTACGTACTTTCTAAACAGAAATTTCTTAAGACTTTCCAACTGGCCGATGCTCTGAAAAACCTAAATCTCACTATTGATATTAAGGGCCCAATCATGACCGCCTCAGGGGTTCTGAGCGATTTTTCTGATTACTTATATCTGCAAAAAATCAAAGGTCAGTTCCAGGATCAGGTGTTTTTTAAGATCACCCTGGACGCCAAACTACGCAATCACATCATAGGCCAGATTTATAAAAAACTTTATGCCAATGGATTCTCATCCGTTTCATGTCAGGCAGATTGGCTAGATCTACTCTGTTTCTATGAAGGAGAGACCAATGCCGAATACCTGAAACAGCTTGCAAGTTTTTACCGCGTTTCGTTCATAAAACAAGACTCTCGCCTTCGTCATAAAAATTATCGATTAAAAATAAAACTGATCCAACTGGAAAGAATGGATGGAAGAGAAATCCATATGGGCCTGGATAAACTTCAGGCCAATGTAGCTGATCTGTTTGTAAACGGTATCCGCAATATGATTGATAAAAATGCTGTATTCCTACAGAAGTCGCAAATGGACCTCTCTTCACTTGCTGAGCCAGAGATGGTTGTTAACCTTAATACTCCTCAGTTAGTCGAAATTGGGTCACAAATTCCATATCAGAATATTGGCACCCAGGGCTCAACCGTCATAGCTCCCATTGATTGGCGTTTTGCAGGACTAAAAATTAAAACAAAGATCACAGAATCTTATGGAAAGCTGCTTTTGGACTACGAAACTGAATTCTCAAGACCAGTGGATCAGTCCATTAGTGGAAGTAAGGAGGTCTCATCTGCTCTGTTAGAAATTGGTGTCCCGATGAAAATTTTCCAGATCGGTTTTCAAACAACTTCAAAAAGTCGGATGGGTATTCCTCTCATTAGTGACATTCCCGTTTTGAAGCACTTATTTGAATCAAAATCAGATCAAAAAACTTACAAGCAAATATACGGTTATGTTGTTTTAGAGGCGGTGGAATAATGCTGAGTTTATTTAAAGATGCTGAGCTACCTCTGGAACGAGATGCAGCGCTGAATTTGGCCCGCAATCTTTTGGTTTCATCACTCAATAAGGGCATCATTCCAGGTTGGGATCAGTTTTTTCAGGAACTTCCTGTTTTGAGTTCCGCTGAAGACCTCGAGGCCATAAAAGAAAATTTTATGACTCTAACTCAATCACCATTTATGGAGGACATACTTAGTCTGGAAGCCACGGAGTTTTTTTTCCACTCCCCGGAATTTTCTCAGCGCCTCACTTATTCAGGCGAGAAGACTCACTTGCCTATTCCCCTTCACCCTGCAGACTGGCAATTATGGCTTGAGATCATATCAATTAAGTTTAAACAAAACTGGAATGTGCAAAATCCTTTCTGCAGTTTTTTTGGTGAGCTTTATGGAAAGAATTTTCGTTTCAGTATGATCCACGGATCTACATCCCCTGGGGGAACTTCAAAACTCATGCTTCGGTCTCTTTCTAAAAAACCACATCCTCTTTCATCATTTGGTGAAACTGAAATGTTGTCCGGTTTAATAAAAGAGAAAAAGAATGTCTTAATAGCGGGCTCTACCGGATCGGGTAAGACTTCACTTCTTACCAGTCTATTAGATTTTGTTGAAAAAGATGAACACTTGGTAGTTCTGGAAGATACTTATGAAATCATTTCAGAGCATGCCCATCAGACGCGTTTTCTCTCAGGGGATTCTGTCCAAACCTCCTTAAGGTCTTATCTGGCGTATAGCTTACGTCTAAGTCCGGACCGGATCATCCTGGGAGAAATGCGCTCTCATGAAGTGGTTCCTTTTCTTATGGCGATGAACACGGGTCACAAAGGACTGATGGGGACGCTCCACGCTTCAAGTGCAGCGGATGCACTCAATCGAGTGGCCCTACTTTTTACTCTCTATGCAGGGGAAGCCAATCTGGCCTTTGAAAAAGTGATGGAACTGATCTGCCGAAATCTTGAGTACGTGGTTTTCATGGAAAATAAAAAAGTCAAAGAAGTGATCAAGATCATGGGATCAGACAAAGGAGTGCCATTTTTTGAAACCGTATTGGGCGAGAAAAAAGAAGCTAGCTTTTTCTAAAGCCTGAGCAGGTTACGCTCCTATTTTCGAGTTTTAAGTATGGAGAATAAGGAGGATCACCTAAGGAATTTTTTGCCGTTCTCCTCTGAAAAATGAAGAATCTCATCCCCAGCTTTGAGATACCCGAAACAGTTGAAGACCAAAAAATTTTAAAAGGAATAATATATGAAATGCTTGAAGCAATTAATGCAATTCACTTTGCTTGCTCTCGTTATCTCTCTGCCTGCCTATGCAGGAATGGCCAAGGGTCTTCCAAGTATTCCGGGAGTGGAAGGACCAGCGTTTAATATTGTGAACGGGAAGTTTATCGTTTCTCTGAAACTGCTGAACGTAGAGATAACCACTGGTGGATCAATGTTGATTCCAAAAACCAAAGAATCTCGTTTTGAACTTATTCAAAATATTATTGATGGCGGAACTCTGCTTCAGTTTACGATTGATCCAAAAGATATAAAAGGTGTGAGAGTTGCTAATGACCCTAACACTCTTCCCGATGGCCGCCCTATTCCAGGTGTGCCCGGTGGTGAGATGATGTCGTTGAGAATCGATACAGAACTTTTTAAAACTTCGTATTACTTTCATAAAACACTTTTTGCGGTCTACATTCCATTTAACTTCAACACCTACGGACTTGGAGTTTCTTATGAGTATAGGATCAATAACAAAATTGGCGGGCACCTTCTTGTTGTTCAGTCAGATGCTCAAGGTAAGAATGCAGGGCTTATGCTGACAGTAAGAAAGACCATGCTTAACGATATCGAGCAGGTGCTTGAGTTAAGTAAAAAGAATCCAGGAATCGTTTACTAATAAAAAAAGAGCCCCTCTTTTTAGAGGGGCTCTTTTTTAGTCACGTTTTAATTTTTTATAAGTCAGACGAGTCGGCACATCGGCCTTATCTCCTAGACGACGACGAAGATCCTCATGGTAATCCTGGAAGTTTCCTTCAAACCATACAACTTTTGAATCCCCTTCGAATGCCAGCATGTGAGTACAAATTCTATCTAAGAAGTAACGATCATGGGAAATAACCACGGCACATCCAGCGAATTCTAAGAGAGCTCGCTCTAAGGCCTGAAGTGTATTCACATCTAGATCATTGGTAGGCTCATCCAGTAAGAGAACGTTACCTTCTTCCTTAAGCATCTTAGCTAAGTGAACACGGTTTTTCTCCCCGCCTGAGAGTTCTTTAATCCGCTTAGATTGATCGTCACCTGATAAGTTGAAGCGAGAAACATAAGCGCGAGCATTGGTTTCTTTGTTCCCAAGCTTAATGAGTTCAAGTCCACCAGTGATTTCCTGAAGAACAGTTGATTCTGGATCCATCTCACGAGATTGATCGATGTAAGCAAGCTTAACAGTCTCACCCACTTTGAATGTACCGGCGTCAGGTTTGATCTTATCGGTGATCAAGTTGAAAAGTGTTGTTTTACCGGCACCGTTGGGACCGATGATTCCGACAATTCCTCCAGGAGGAAGGCGGAATGAGAGGTTCTCATAAAGAAGTTTGTCACCAAAAGCTTTAGCGATCTCGTTGGCTTCGATAACCACATTACCCAGACGAGGACCAGCTGGGATGAAAAGATCATTGGTTTCATTACGAGCTTCAGTTGTCGCTTCGTTCTGCATCTGCTCGTAGTTTGCGATACGTGCTTTAGATTTCGCCTGACGCGCTTTAGGTGACATGCGAATCCACTCTAACTCTTCTTTCATCTTCTTTTGACGTTTAGATTCAGACTTTTCTTCCTGAGCTAGACGATTTGATTTTTGCTCAAGCCAAGAAGAGTAGTTCCCTTCCCAAGGAATTCCCGAACCTCTATCAAGTTCAAGAATCCAGCCAGCAACGTTATCCAAAAAGTATCTATCATGGGTAATGGCAATGACCGTCCCCTTGTAAGCGTGAAGGTGACGCTCAAGCCAGAAAACTGTCTCGGCATCCAAATGGTTGGTAGGCTCATCCAG
>DLGL01000121.1:31111-31321 GCA_002482685.1 Bacteriovoracaceae bacterium UBA7695
TTTTTCACCACCAGAGAGAACTCCGCAAAGTTGCTCAGAAGGAGGACAACGGAGAGCTTCCATTGCGAGCTCTAATCTTGAATCAAGATCCCAGAGATTTTGGTGATCCATTTGTTCTTGAAGCTCGGCCTGGCGAGCAACAAGTTTATCCATCTCGGCATCAGACATTTCTTCGCCGAACTTATTATTCACTTCTTCGTATTCTTTAAC
>DLGL01000094.1:0-2617 GCA_002482685.1 Bacteriovoracaceae bacterium UBA7695
CAAGATGCTTAGGTATTTTAGCCACTCTGACACTTCGTGTGGTAGACTAATGATACTGAAACGGGGCCACTTTAATTCGCACCCTGTCACAACCCCGTTATTAGGCTCCTTAATCTGGCATGCAAATCGCAATACCTATGGTTAGGGACGACAAGGAGGTTGACCATGAAAACACACTTTTTATTCACCGTCTTCGCAGCACTTTTACTGGCATCATGTGCATCTCACGAGGGCCGTAAGGTCTCGAGTACACAAGACTCTGTCGAGCCCAGCGAGTACGCTAAACGAGAAGGTAACTTCGGCCGGGAGATCTCTGCCCAGTAACCAGTAAGAAAAATCAACAGCTCTCCGGAAAACTGTTTTATTACTCGTAACTTTTCCACTATAGTGCGGGTTATTAAAAATTAGTTTCCGGAGGATCTTTGAGTTGAAGACAACACAACCGCAGCACACCCGTTTTCACAACTTAGATGCCATTAAAGATTGGTCAGTTCAGGATGCTAATGACATCTATCAGATCAGTCGTTGGGGCGAGGGTTATTTTACTGTAGGAGAAAAGGGTGATCTTTGTATTAGTCCTACTCGTAAAGAAAATGGACCGAAAATAAATATCATGGAAGTTGTTGAGGAAATGAAGAATAAGAATATTCCTTTTCCCTCCGTGATTCGTTTTCATGACATCCTTCGCGCGCAAGTTGCTAATCTCAATAAAACATTCCGTGAAACTGTCGAAGAGGCCAAATTTACTGGCTCCTACTATGGCGTCTACCCTATTAAAGTAAACCAGATGCGCGAAGTGGTTGAAGAGATCGTCGATGCAGGATCTCCATACAACTACGGCCTTGAAGCGGGTTCAAAACCTGAACTCATCGCTGCTTTGGCCATGAATACGAATCAGAACTCTCTGACTGTTGTTAACGGTTACAAAGATAGAGATCTTCTTCGCCTGGCACTTCTTGGAATTCAATTAGGTCGCAAAGTGATTGTAGTGGTTGAAAAATACTCTGAACTCACAGACCTTATGGCCCTGGCCCAGGAAACTGGGGTTGAGCCTCTGATAGGCCTTCGTGCTAAAATTGCCACGAAATCTTCCGGAAAATGGGCCTCTTCAGGTGGGGACTATGCGAAGTTTGGCCTAACCATCACTGAGATTCTTCAGGCCGTGAAGTACCTGAAGTCGATTGATAAAACCCACTGTTTAAAACTATTTCATTTCCATATCGGATCCCAGATTCCTGATATCAAAACCATCAAAGATTCTATCTCTGAAGGTGCCCGCATCTATGCCAAACTCTACAAAGAAGGTGCTAAGCTGGAATTCTTTGATGTTGGTGGTGGCGTAGGAGTTAATTACGACGGAACCAGATCAAACTCTCCTTCATCTATCAACTACACGATGAAAGATTATGTCGCGGACGTTGTATATATTCTTAAACAGGTTTGTGATCTGGAAGATGTTCCGCATCCAAATATCGTTTCAGAATCTGGACGGGCAATCACTGCTCACCACTCGTGTGTGGTGACAAATGTCTTCGGTGCCCTGACGATCGGATCAGAGACTTATAACGTTGATAAAGTTGTTTCAGAAAATATCCTCGTAACCAATATGAGAGAGCTTCAGACGGAGCTAACTGAGAAGAACTATCAGGACGTTTTCAACGACGCTACCAAACTTAAAGAAGAATCCGTTTCGGCTTTCAAGTTTGGCATCTTGTCTCTGGATGAGAGGGCGAAGCTTGAAACGATGTACTGGCGCATCTGTAAAAGAATTGTTGAACATGCTTCAAAAGATGAATATGCACCTGATGAGATCATGCTGCTTAAAAATCAGATGGCCTCGCAGTACATGTGCAACTTTTCCATTTTCCAGTCAGCACCTGATACATGGGCCATCGGTCAGATCCTTCCCATAGTTCCTCTTCACAAGCTTCATGAGAAACCAACAGAGCTATGTACTCTGGTTGATATCACCTGTGATTCTGACGGAAAGATTGACACTTTTCTCTCAGCAGACGGTCCGACAAATACAATGCCTCTGCATAAACTCAACAACGGTGAAGACTATTTCATTGGTCTCTTCATGACTGGTGCTTACCAGGACATTATGGGAGATAACCATAACTGTTTTGGCCGTCTGAACGAAGTTCACGTCTTTTGTGATGATGATGATCCAACAGACTTCTATATTGAAGAAGTCATCTACGGAAACAAGGCAAGTCATGTCCTTGCCACCCTTCAGTACAATCCAGAAACTCTGGCGCAGACTATGAAGGCTTCTGTGGATCTTCAGGTAAAAAGAGGAAAGATCAGACCTCGTGAAGGCGTAGACCTGACAGACTTCTATGAGGCCTGTCTGAAGAGCTACACCTACCTTAAAAAGTAACTATGCGTTTAATACTTATCCTTGGATTAATGTCGTCGACTTTAAGTCATGCTCAGAAGACTAAGGATAAGTTTAAGCTCACCTGTTCTGTAGAACTCGAAAACAGCAACAAACCAAAAGTGATTTCAAAAAGTATTCAATCCCCTACCCTAGACTCGGGACTTAAGCTTCTTATGGAGTTCTCACCCTATGTGCTCAACAGTGTTGTTGTCATTTCAGGCAGAGATGAAAAAG
>DLGL01000094.1:2641-19496 GCA_002482685.1 Bacteriovoracaceae bacterium UBA7695
CTTACAACAGCTATTTATGAAGGCAGCCCACTTCTTACTGATAACTACACCAGCTCTACATCTTCAGGCTTTGAAAAATCTATTTTGGCCGGAGAAATTTTTGAAACGAATGGCACCCTCAAAAGGAAATTCCAATATGAGGGTGTTGGTTACACGAATATTTACTATGAATGTTCTTTGAAACTTATCTAACTTACCTTGCCGATTTTCTTCAGATACTGAAAGACTACAACGCTCAAAAATACAATAAAAGATGAATAATAGGCCCAAGTAAGAAAGACCAGGATCGTACCTGCCGCTCCATAGACTGAGCTTGCAGCGACGCCTCTGAGGTATGTGGCCATAAGCATGTTACCAATCATAAAAAAAACAGCAGAAAAGCCCGCTTTTTTTAAAGTATCAGTGATAGGAAAACGCTTGGAAGGTACAAAGTGATGAATAGCAGTAAACATACCAAGATAAACCATAAAATTTAAGTACAGGACTAAAAACGTTGACCAGGGCCCTCTTCCATTGCCACCGAAGATCTCCAGCAAAATACTACTTCCGAATATTGAGGCCAAAAACACAATGGCCGCCATGACCACAAAGAACATAGAAAATAGCTTCTCTCTGACTGACTCCCAGATGGTCTTACTGGTTTTTGGATTATAGTCACCGTAGATAACATCAAAGGAATATCGGAACTGCAGAAAAACCATAGAAGCCGTAGAAAGGAGAACAATAGCTCCAATAATCCCTGATATTGACCCAATATCAACACCCTTATTTACATTTTGAAAAACCATATCAACCATCTGGCCGACCTGAGGACTCACCGTGAGGGCCGTCTGTTTCACGATATCATTCTGCATCCCTCTGCCCAGGATAGAGGCCACAGAAAGCAGGATCAGCGCAAAGGGAGCAAGGGCGAGAGCTGAGTAGTAAGAGATTGAAGAAGAAAGAAGAAATAAATTATCCCGGGATATTTTTTCGGCCAATCCTTTAATTCGGCCCATAGCGCTTCGATTAACTAGTTGCATGCGACTCTCCTAAAGTAGCGTGTATTATAACATAGAGGAATTCCTCATCTGAAGGGGCAAAGCCGCTCTTAAGCATAAGATTGCCTTTAGATTCGTCAGACTATGAAGAGTTTTTTAAAAACCGGGAGAAAAGTTTAGGTTTTCTTACGCTTAAGAAATTCAAAGAGCTCGACACTCATAAAAAGTGTGAGAGAAGAATAAAATGTCCAGAGGAGAAATATAAGTAGTGCTCCGGCCGCCCCGTATAAAGAATTAAGAGCGAAATTTTTCATATAAAGCCCAATCAAAATGTTCCCAAATAAAAAGAGACCTGAAGTTAACAGCGACATTTGAGCACAGTCACGGAGCCTTTTTTTCTTGGTGGGTGTAACGAAATACATTCCTGTGAAAAGCACAAAGAGGACACAAAAGTTCAGTAGTACCTGGAGAGCATTTTTAACCATCTCATTTTCAAAGCTACTCCCAACGAGGAAATTAAAAAGCGGATTAATAAGAAGAGAAAGGGCAAAAAGAGTACACATCCCCATGGCCACCAGCATGAGAACACCGCGGGACTTAATGATTTCAACTACGGTTTTAGGTTTGTGAACATCAATATCCCCATAAATAACATCCAGAGAGTAGCGCATTTGTACGAAAAGTAGAGAGGCGAGAAAAACCAAAAAACCTAACCCTATGACACCGGATATCGACCCCAGATCCACCCGGGACTGTAAATTATCAAGAACCATTTCAAGAGTCTCTTTAAGTTCGGGAGCGATCATGGAGACCTGGGAGAGAATCCCCTGCTGAACATCTTCCCCGATCAAGGAAGCAATACTCAGAATAATAAGCAGAAGCGGGGCAAGGCCCAGGGCCGCATAATATGATATTGAAGAAGAAAGTAAGAATAAATTATGACGGTCAATCCGCATAATCAAAACTTTTAGATCATGTTTCAGACCCTTTTTTTTTTCAGCGTCCTCCATACCAAGGTACTGCTCTTTATAGTTGAGGTATGCTTCAAAATGATGGGAGACTTTGTGGATCTCTTCCGGGGAGAGTGCACGCTCAACCACGGCCGGGCGACCCTTGATAAGGCTACCGGGCGGAAACTTTTTTCCAGGAGAAACCAATGATCCGGCCGCTACGAGTGAATTATCCCCTATCTCAGCGCCATCCAAGATAACCGCTCCCATACCTATCAGACATCCATTGCCAATTTTGCAGCCATGAAGAGTGACACTGTGGCCAAAAGAAGTATTTTCTCCAACGGTAACACTGTTCATTTCCGTCACATGAAACATGCACATATCCTGCACGTTGGTATTCTTTCCGATGACAATCGTATTTACATCCGCACGAATCACAGTATTAAACCAAACGTTAACATGATCACCCAGATTCGCACGACCGATGATTTTCGCACCTTCAGCAATGAAAATGCGCTCACCTAATTCTGGTACAAACTCAAGATATGGAAGAAGTGACATTCTAACCTCTCAGTATGGCCAGGACATAAGAGTCCTGGGGAAAGAAGTGGGGGGCCAGAATCTGGATTTTTCCACCCTGACTGATCACTTCTTCTGCCAGCTCATTCAGAAGATCCACTGAAGGATTTTTCTTACTGGCCTTTTTATGTATCTCGTATTCGCCCGTTTCAAAACTTATACGACCGTAAATTTTTCTCTCTGTAGGAATCACCAATTGAGCGACGTTTCCTTTATGAACCGCCTCAATAATAAGACCAAGATCAGATATCAGTCTCTTGGATTTAACCATTTTCTTGAGCCGCTCCTTAAAGCGGGCCGAATAGAAATCCATGACTGAATAACGAAACTGCTTACATCTTTCAAGTATTTCTACACAGGTTTTCTCGTAAAAATCTTCCTGCATATGAGAGATCACACCACTTGAATTTGTAAAGTAGCGCAGAAAGATATCTCTCATATCATCAAGTCCCGTCACCAGTACTGGGAGGGAATCATAGGCCGTTAAATCCATCACTTTTTGAGCAATAGTTTTAAGGGCAAGAATCGATTTATATGGAACCAGGCCGACATGATTAGGAGTAAAAATCCTCGACTTCATATCGATGGCAAGTTGATCAAATTCGTAATGCTGAATGATCTCCAGGTGATGAAAATCCCCACGATAGACATTAATGTCATAGAGTGAAATATTAACCACAAGATATTCCGGATTCACAAACAACTCTTCCAGCAGAGGCCGCACATGAAAACTGTTTCCAATCATGCAGTAAGCTTCAACCGGTGTTTCCAGTGAAACATATCCCTGAACTTCTTCAGAAAGAAAAAATCCAAGATACTTGTGAGAATGAGTCTTAACAATTTTTTTTATATTACTTGTTTGTTTGACTAAAAGTTTTGCCAGAGGTTCTTTCCCGCGCAGTGAGAGTTGCAACTGCATGTCCGTTAGAAAAATTTCCAACTCATCCAGATCAGAATTGCGGGGCTGAAAAAAACTCAAAGTTGTCGATGTTTGAGAATGGAATAACAGCTGGTTAAGATTAACTGGTTTCAATACTTTGACCCTCATGGTCTAGAAAACGTCTTCTTCAGATTATAGCCGAGAGCAACCTTTCATGATAGCGTTTTGACTATGAATAAAGACCAGATCGCCTTCGGAATTGACATCGGTGGGACCAATACAAAAATGGGAATTTTCGACCTGGAAGGAAAGCTTCTCTGCTTCCGCACCATACCCACTGCGAAATCCCAGGACCCCGAACTATTTATTGAGCAGTTAGCTCAGGAATCTGAACACATGCTCAGCTCAGAACTAAATATCAAACTTGGTGACGCACGAATTGTAGGTGTTGGTGCCGGCGCCCCTATGGCCAATTATTTCACCGGTGCTGTTGAACATGCTCCGAATTTAGGTTGGAAAAATGTCCCTCTTAAAAAACACTTCGAAAAATATTTTCGTTGTCCCGCTGTTATTGAAAATGATGCGAATCTCGCAGCAGTGGGAGAAAAAAAATGGGGTTCGGGCAAAGAGTTCACAGACTTTATTCTGATTACATTAGGCACTGGAGTAGGTGCTGGACTTATTCTGAACAGCAAACTCTACCGGGGATTCAACGCTCTCGGCGGCGAAGGGGGGCATGTCATTATCCCTCACGAGAAAAAGCGTCTCTGCTCATGCGGAGGAATGAATCACCTTGAAAGCTACCTTTCTGCCAAAGGGATCAAAGAGACAATTTCTGAACTTACTCATGAAGATTGGACAATTGAGAAGCTCGGAAGTCTCTTCAGGGCCGGAGATCTAAAGGCTACGGCGATCATCAATCAAATTGCCACTGAACTGGCTTCTGGCTTTGTTTCTATTGGAGTCTTATTCGGACCTCAAGCTTTTGTCATCGGCGGTGGAGTTTCCAAACTTGGCGACACCTTCAATCAGGTCGTTCAGAAGAAGATGGATGAACTCATCCATTTCTCTCTTAAGGGAAAAATTAAAATCGTTACGGCAACTCTATCATCTGAAAAAGGTGCAGTTTACGGCGGAGCTGCCTTGATCTTCGATGAGGCCAGCAAGTAATGCAGGACTGGCATCTAAACACTGAACTTAAAGAAGCAAAAAAACTGGATGAGATTGTCACCTCTTACGCCAAAAAACTTCAGAAAGCCGTTCAGGAAGCTAAAACTGAAGAAGAGAAAATGACGGCAGTCAAAGTTTTTTATAGAAAGTACTACACGCTTACACTTACCAAAATTAATCTTGAGGCCGGAATTAATAAATCCCCTACCCGAGATATTATTCTCGATTACCCATGGAAGGATTTAGAACTTAACCGCTTTCAGTGCATGAAGGTATGGGAAAAGGTTAATCCTTGAAGCTGCCTTATCCACTCATACTTGCCTCCACTTCTAAGTACAGAGGTGCCCTTCTCTCTCAAATGGGTTGGCCCTTTGAAGCCTGCGCTCCAGGAGTGGATGAGTCTGAACTTAAAGTAAGAGATCTCTCTGCTCTTCAAATTGCTCAAGAACTCGCGCGCCTGAAGGCCCTGGCCGTTTTCAAGACTCACTCCCAGAGTTGCGTCATTGGATCAGACCAGGTGTGCACGCTTAAAGGTCAAATCCTAAGTAAGCCAGGAACTATTGAAAAGGCCATAGAGCAACTAGCGCTGATGCAGGGAACTCATCACGAACTAATTACCGCTGTTACTATCTTCTCTCCTGAAGGCGAGATAAGTTTTCACAACAGAACAGTTCTTCACATGCGGACTCTGGGACTAAGNNCTAAGAGAAATTTCAGATTACGTTAAGGCCGATCTCCCACTGGACTGTGCCGGAAGCTATAAACTTGAATCAAGAGGGATCAAACTATTTGAAAAAATAGAAATGGATGATCACACCTCTATTATAGGCCTTCCTTTGATCCAATTGGGTCATCATCTTCTAAAACTTGGGTTTCCTCTATGAGATATCAATTCCTTTTTGTCCTCATCATCTTTTTTGGCTGCTCAACAAATCCTAAAATCAGAACGGATAAGCTATCCATCCTCCAGGGAATCACTTCACCTAAGGAAGTTGAATTTAGTGTGGTTGCCCCCGTGGGAAAAGAATTAAGATTTGAACTAAGAAGTGCCGCAGGAGAGATCCTTGCTCCTGAAGAAATTCAAACAGTCACTCGTGCCTTCTCTCCGTGGCTCATCTATAAGATGGTTTTCTTCCGAGAGCAGAGCAAAGATTATAATCTCTATGTCTATGATCAAAATAAAATTATTGATCAGCGTCTCATTGGCAAAGGCCAGCTCAATCAGTCCAAATTAAAACTCGCCCTCCTCTCATGCATGGATGATAAATTTGAAGATAAATTTAAAATCTGGACTCAACTGCAGGAAAAAAATCCTGAATATGTTTTAATGGTAGGCGATAATTTTTATGCTGATAGAGGACCCAGCGGTCTACCTCTTATCACAACTCCTGAGACCATCTGGCGCCGCTATATTGATGGCCGATTAACCTTCCCTTTTTATTTCCAGGAAAAACTCATCCCTGTTCATGCCTTGTGGGATGATCATGATTATGGTCGCAATGATGGGAACGAAGATTTTGAGCACAAAGATTCTGCCAAAGAAGTCTTTGATGCTTTTTTTGCTCAGGCCTTAAGTGATGAAGTCTACTCAAAAGGCTTCGGTGTAGGCGGTCTTCTTTCTATGGGGGACTTTAATCTCTACTTCCTCGATGGCCGCTCATTTAGAAGTGCCTCTAAGGATGGAAAGCACTTAGGAAATGAACAAAAGAGCTGGCTGCTGAAATCTCTCAAAGATGAATCTCAGCCGAGCTTCATCATTAAAGGCGATCAATTTTTTGGGGGGTATCATGCTTTCCAATCTTTTGAAGGAAACCACCCGGAGGATTTTACAAAATTTGTTACAGACCTTAGGGCCCTTGGAACACCTTTTATCTTTCTCAGTGGTGATCGGCACATGAGTGAGATCATGCAGTTTCCGCGCAGTCTTTTTGGCCTTCCTAGTTTTGAAATTACATCCAGCCCGATGCATGGAAAGGTCTATGACCCTCACGAGGTTAAAAATCCCTGGCGAGTGGTTTCTGTAGAGAATAGAGTCAACTTTACTATTATTGATAGTATCGCACGGGATAATCACTGGTTTTTAGATGTGACCAGCATTGGAGAGAAGGGCGAAGTTTATTACCACCGTGAGCTGGCCGTTTATATCAAGGATCTTCAAAACAACCTTAATGAATCAAGAAAGCGCCGTTCGGGTAAACGACGCTATCGCAAATCAAGGGGCCGGCGCCGGTGAGCTTTCTTCAAGCCTTTTCTTACGGGTAAGGATTTTATCTAAGTTTCTCACGTAAGTTTTTGAAACGGCCTGAAAGAGTGAATCTTCCTCTTTGGTTTCATAACTACTACGTTGTCGTTCGTAATTTGCAGCGAGAACATCTTTTTCTTCATCACTCATCCCTGTCGGATCTTGTCTTGTTTCGGCCTCTGACTCGGATTCTGCTCCAGACCCCATACCACCATAAATACCACCAAGTTCTCCACTTGCTGATCCGGGAGCTCCTATAGAACTTAACCCAGATCCTGCAACTCCGGATCCAGAACCAGAAGTGGCAGATCCATCAGACTTAGCTGTATCTTCTTTATCACCAATTGTGGCCTGAGTTCCGGAAGTGCTTCCAGCAGCAACCCCAGCAGTCGTCCCTGAAGCATCAGCTCCGGAGGCTGAAGAATCTCCCACTGCTGCTCCACCACCTGTAAGAAGTCCTGAAGCTTTAAGGCTATCCTGAATTTCTTTTTCTTTTTCGGCGAGTTTTGGATTTTTAGCGATTGAGGCCTTATTGACCCCTTCCATTTCCTTCATACGGGCAGCAAGAGCATTTGAGTTAGCAGAACTTACTCCCGTGCTGCCTGCTGATGAATCACCGCTTAGGGACGACTTACCGGTGTTGTCGCTGAAAGTTTTTCCATTGGTCCCGATACTAATAGCATAAGGGTTAGCGTAAACCTTTGCAGCTTTAGGGGCATTGTAGTTTGTGGCCCGTGTTTTAGCATTGGCCATATTGTTATCTGTTTTATTGTAGTAATTATTCGCCTCAGTTCCGGCATTAATTCCTTTGTCACCCGTATTAAAGTCACTAGACTTCAATTGATTAATGACAAGTTCCAGACAGGCATTTTGTGACGTTCGAAGTGTTTCCAGAGACTCATAATAGGTGTTGAGATTGGCAAGATCTGTGTGATACCGGTTAAATAGCTTGCGTCTCCAAGAGGCTTCGTTTCTAAAAAAATCTTTATATTTTCTTTTATGGTGTTTTGAGTAGGCCAGGAATTGTGCAAAAGCTGCATCCTGAACAGTATCCACATACGTTTTAAACTTTGCGCATTCAGGAGCGTTTAATTTATCGATACATCCCCGGCTCTCAAAGCTTGAAGGGATCTCCGGCTCATAGATAAACTCAGCTGCTTTGGATCCTTGATTGAGACCCTTCATATGATCAATCAGCCGGTCACGGAATTTTGCGTGCACACCTAATAAGCCCGAAGTTATTCTTTTAGCTGCATCAGTATTGACCGCTGCTCCTCCACTACTGCCAAAAAGAAATCCTAATTGCCGGTCGTATTTCCCACCACTACCAAAATTATCAAACCCAACGGATTGGTTAACTCCACCAGGCATGAGGGGATCAATAAGCCAGTATCTTCTTTTTTTAAATTCATTGGCGGCTGACTTCGGATCCATTTGTCCAATAAATCCTAAATAGTCATTGACCATTTTTTGATTGAAGACAATAGAGTTATCGATGGTTTTGCCTCGGACAATATACTTCTCACCCCAACGGCGCTTAATTTTTTTATGCCACTTGGGCCAGCTGCGGCACTTGCGGTCTTCCCAATTATGGCTTGCAGTTCCGATGGTCCAGTCTTTCGCTTTTTCATCCCAGTGTTTTGCCGTCTCATCATAGCCTTTGGTGACTTCGGCCATCTCACCGATGAGCTCTCTCATGGCCGATTCATATTCGATGAACATATCGTTACGGTTACTCATGTAACACAAATAATCCAGACCCGTGGCCCGGCGAAGGGCGATATCATGAGCGGTCGTAAACTCTCCACACGGCGAGAGGATTGAAGTCATGTCATTTTGTTTTGCATCCTGGACTTTTTTAAAATCTGATTCCATAAGATTATATTTATCACTGAAGACTTTGAGGATTTTTTTACGTTTTTCAGCGATGGCCTTCATGGGATCTCTCATATGCTTCATCGTAAATAAGCAGTCCCTGTCATCCCGCATAGAAGTTGAAGAGTACAACCACTCCATAGCTCTTGTTGTCACAACACCCAGATTTACAGCGCGAGCAATTTGCTCTCGGGCCTCTTCAGGAGTTGTTGTCGCTGTGGTTGTGGCCGATGGGTAAAGTTCAAACTGGCACTGTTTAGTACCAGCGACTGGTTTAACTTCAATCTTACCTAAGAGTAGTGAATAAAACTGTGTCTGGTCCTGAGTACAAATTCCTGTTGTCACCTCTTTTTCATAAGGCTCCATACATTTGATATTTCCAACCGCCTGCTCACCTTTGTCGGCCAGGCGGCAGATGTTATTGGCCACGCACATGTTGCCTTCGCACTTATAAGATTCACACTCAAGGTCACGTGTACATCTCATTGGAGGGTTAGTTGTGGGTTTAGGCTCAATATCTCCCAGAGTATTCATTTGCTCATTAAATTTTTCTTCTTTTTCATTGGTTGCATTAATAACATCTGGATCAGTTGAATCTGTGATGAACATATCATCTTCTCTGAGTGGAAAGCAGCCCTCTCCGTTTGAGCACTCAGCATTGGTTTTACAATGAATCAAAGTATCATCGATAAGGGATTCATCCTGACACACTCGCGTGGTCGGGTTGAGTTTTAAATTCTCACAACAAGTCCAAGACTCCTGAATGGCACCTGCAGGATTAGCATTTTTCCAGGTTATATATTCTGGATTTGTGATCTCTACTCCCTGAGCATCTTTAATAACTTTTGCTGGTGCCACCGTTTTGCCTTTCATAATACAGGCATTGGGTGCGGCCATACTCATCATCGATGAGGCGATCAGGGTGAGAAGAAACATGAGCTTGAAGGTCTTCATAACAACATCCTCTGAGAGACTAATTTAAGTAGTTTAATTTTATCACGCTAAAGGAAATTTATAAGAGGACAAATACCGCCCAAGGGGATAAAACATAAGAGTTATCAATGACTTAAGTCAGACAAAACTGCTCGGATCCGAATCAAAGGTACCGGCAACTATATGGGGCAATATGAACGAGTTATCAGGGCTTTGGGGAAAGGAAACTCAACACTTTCACCTCCTCTCACCAGATCATGTCATGGCTGCGGTGGAAGGACTCGGCAAGAGGCTCACTGGTCGAATTATGGCCCTCAATAGTCTGGAAAATAGAGTCTACGACGTAGAGCTTGCTTCTCTGGTGGATTATGGCAAAGGCTTCTCCACCACCAATGTCGTCGTAAAATTTTACCGCCCGGGCCGCTGGAGTGAAGCTCAGATTTTAGAAGAGCACAGATTTCTCTCCACACTGATTGAATTTGAAGTTCCTGTGGTCGCTCCTCTTGAATTCGGTGGCACAACTCTGCACCTAAATCCTGAGACTAACCTATGGTTTGCTATTTTCCCCAAGGTTCAGGGTCGCCTCAAGGATGAACTCATAAAAGATGAGATCGATCAGGTTGGTCGGTTGATTGGCAGGATCCACAATGTCGGAAGTATGGGCAGCTTCGCTCACCGCTTTAAGCTAAATCCCGAATCTTTTGTAACGTCCAGCCGGATGGAGCTTGAGAGGATTAAACCCGTTGAGCACGTGAGTTTCCAGCATTACTTAAAACTTCTGGAGCAGCTAGAAGTTTTAATCAAACCTCAGTTCGCTCATTTGGAAATGCAGAGACTTCATGGGGACTTTCACAGAGGAAATATTGTCTGGACTTCGGCCGGCCCCATGGCGGTGGATTTTGATGACTGCCTCACAGGTCCTATTGAGCAAGACCTTTGGTTGCTCTTTCCAGGGCAAGATGAGGACGGGCTAAAAGATCGTGACCGCTTTCTTGATGCCTATAAAGAGATGACAAGAAAATCTCACTTAAAGATGCACCTCACAGAAACTCTAAGAACGATGAGGATGATTCACTTCAATGCATGGATTACTAAACGTTGGGACGATCACTCCTTTCAAAGAATGTTTCCTCAATTCCCAACTCCGGGATATTGGGACGGACAACTAATTGATCTTAGAGTTCAAATGGGACTTATCCAGGATCGCCTTGGCATGGGGTTTGAATAATTATTCTGTAAAGATGGGCAATTGATGGTGTTTTAGCGGGTTAAACTGTCTAAAGATTTATCAGGTGTCGACTAAAACTGGAGTAACTATGAAATTCACGCTGATTATGCTCTCTCTCCTCCTTGCTCAAGTAGCAAGTGCCCAGTCTCTGCGGGAGAAAAAAATCAAACAAGAGATGATTGAGCGCGCTGACCTTATCGTTTTGAAATTAGAAGATGCCAGAGTAGATTTAGAAAATGAAGATGTGGCCAGCGCCTGTAAAAAAATCTCAGAAGTCTTCTCTATTTATCCGGCCCATCTGAAAGATATTGGCTCATACATGGACCTCACACGTAGCAGAAGCATTAAGGCCAAGGATGCAGCCCTTTACCAACTTATCTCGGTTCATAAGAAAGTCAATATTTGCAATAACGGAATAGACCATGAATATGTAGATCCAAAGAAAATGCGCAAGGATCTTAAAACTATTCAGTCATCGGTTGAAAAGCAAAGAAAGGCCATTCGCAAATCTGATACAGGTCATGCGAACAGTTTTTATTATGAATATGAGTTTTAACCCTGGCCGTCGTTAAATTTTATACCGACCTTAAATTCAGAGAGGGTTTCATCAACGGCACGCACTGACATGACCACTCCCACCAGAGGGTCATCGAGGTCAAATTCGTTGAATCCCACCACATGAATAAGGCTTCCTTTAGCGAATTCATTTTCGCTAAATGAAATGTAGCTCATTCCACCACGGGAGAGATCCCATAGTTTATAGATATCCGGCCCATTACCCTTAACAGCAGCAACCTTAACCCACTTATCATCCTTAGGTCGGGCACGAGGGCTTGAGCGTTGGCCCGCAAAAAGTTTATCTTCCTCTTCGAGACTTACTCCAAATTCATTATTAAGCAGCTCCTGATCACGGTTTGACCTTTGGGCCATGGATTTCACGACCTGAATTTCAGGGAATGTGTCATCATCAGAATCAACATCCAGTCGCTTTACTTTCCATATCCCATCATCAAGCCCACTTCCAAATTTACCCTTGATTATTTGAATATCAGGCTCTTCCAATACCCGGATTTCAGGAGGAAGAGTCAGGCTCACCGTCTTATCATTTAGGCCCTCGATGCTGGCCTTAAAAATAATAGGTCCACCTTCTACATAACAATAGATGGGAAGATCTGCAGAAAGAGTGTTTTCAGAAAGGGCCTCAAGAAAGAGTTTACCCGAAGCCATGTGAAAGGAATTAAGTCGTGAGTGAGAAATCTCACGCTTTCCATCATTTGAGACCTGCCAAACAACAACATCCAGCTGGTTATTCATTAATTGCTTGAAAATTTTCTCGTAAAAGAGAAAACCCGTATCAGATTTTATAACTCTCATGACTTCTTTTGAAAAAACTTTGCCTAAGTGACTCAACAAATTCTAGCATAGGAGTACGGATTAACAACAAAAGACCAAGGATGGAAATGAGAAGGTTGATCACCGTTCTAACTATAGCAATTTTGTCAACTTCATCGTTTGCTCACGAAGTTCAACTCATCTCACAGCACCTTAAGCTCAACCGCCAGAATGACAGTGGTTGGCAATCAGACCTTATAGCAAAAGCCACTCTTTCACCAAAATGGGAAGCTGGTCTTCAGGGTACATACCTGGAGAGATTTGACCTTTACGAAAAACGCGCGGGTGGATTTGCAATCATGCGCCCCACTCCCAGCATCACTTTAGAGGCCCGTTATTTAAAAGGTGAAGGTGACGTTCAGATCCTCCCTAAAGATCAGTACACTCTCAATCTCTACCATGCCCTCTCGGACGGCTTCTCGCCCTTTATCAGCTATCAAAATTCTCTTTTTTCAATCACCCATCTTCAGTCAGTGAAATTAGGTATTGAAATAGAGAAATTGGATAATTTTATTTTTATTCCTCAAATCATGCTGGGACAGGCACAGTTTAATGACCCTAGCGAAGTTCGGGAAATAAACAACGCAGGCCTCAGAGTTATTTACTATAAAGAAGCACACTATTCTCTGACGGGCTTTGCCTATCAGGGTCTTGAGGCTTCCCAGGCCATTGTAGGTCGCTCCTCCAGCACCATTGGCACAAAAACAATCGGTGCAGGTGGAACGTATTACTTTATCCCTGATTTAAAATCTGAGCTTATTTTTGAATATATGGATCTGGGTAAACTGAATAATCAGTTTCTTACAACAACACTAAACCTTTCGTGGATGTTTTAATGCTTCAGGAAATTTGTCTCTTTTTACTTAAATTCACTGCTGTTTACTTTCTCTCAATTAATTTCTTGTATGGAACATTGATGCTCCTCTCATGGTTAAAGGTCAAAAAATACCGTCGTGAAGTAAAAGTTCACTCAAGTCCTGACAAAATACCGGCCGTCTCGTTTATCATTCCAGCCTTCAATGAAGAATCCCTCATCGTTGAGACACTTCAGACTTATATGTCTCTGCCACAGGATAAGAAAGAAATCATTGTCATTAACGATGGATCTCACGATCAAACGTTCAAACTACTGCAGACAATGTTTCAGTTAAAGCGGCGGGAGGATTCAAACGGCGCTTTCGAGTCTATCACTCATCCTAATCTACTGGTTCTGGAAGCTGCTCACATGGGCAAGGCACAGGCCTTAAATTTTGGCATCAGTGAGGCGAAATACGACCTGATCTGTACAATGGACGCAGATACTATTCCGACGGCAAGAGGAGTTGAGGGCTGCTTGCGGGCCTTCGCTCAAGATCCAAAGCTAGTTGCTAGTGGTGGTGTTATTCAGGTTTTAAATTCTAAGAAATCCGGGTGGCTGACAACTTTTCAGAGTATAGAATACCTTCGCACCTTTTTGTGTGAGCGTTTAGGCTGGAGTCTTTTAGGATCCACCACACTTATCTCTGGTGCTTTTTGTATGGTAAAAAAAGAGGCCTGGAAAAAAATTGGTGGCTTCAGAGTGAACTCCATCACTGAAGACCTTGACCTGATTGTCAGATTACGCAAGGCTTACCCGGGTCAAAATCACCGTTTTAGAATTTTACCCATCACAACCTGCTACACCCAGGTTCCAAAAAGTTTTAAGCATTTAATGGTTCAAAGAATCCGCTGGCAACTAGGCCTAGTTGAAACACTTTCAAAAAATCTTGATCTGTGTTTTCATCCGGCCCATGGCATCCTCGGCATGGTAGCAATCCCCTATTCATGGCTCGTAGAAGTCTTCTCACCCATTCTTGAAATCACCGCCTTGATTGTCATTCCCTTCGCCCTTTTTCAGGAATGGATTGATTACCGTCATGTCCTTTTTTATCTCATGGCAGGGCTTATCTTTAATGTTACAATCACACTTTTTGGAATTTATCTGGATAACAGGTATGTTTCGAGGAACAAAAACTGGTCATGCATTAAGAGCACCTTCCATTCAACCATTCTGCACTTTGGTTACAAGCAACTCATGTCCTGGTGGCGGCTATTAGCTCTGTTTAAAAGTTTTAAAAAACATCATGAGTGGGGAGATAAACCAAGGCATGAAATCAATCATCCGAATTCCTGAAAAATAAAAGTCGGGATTGCCATTTTTTAGAAATTTTTCGGTCCGAAGGCAGTGAGAACGGTTTTTTCCTATACCCTTGACGAGCAGGATCCTGGGCCAGCTCCATTTGCTGCTGAACAGTTTTTCTGAACACATCCATGAGGTTCTCCTCTCTTCCTTCATTACTCTCCAGTCCCAGCTGATTGAGGTCAAGCAGCACTTGATGAATAGATTCAACAGTTGATAGGCATCCCGGCATTGGTTGATGCTTAACCTGAAACTCAGAAATCCTTAGAGTATTAAAACTCACTCTCTCAAGGCCATGGAGCTTGGTTGTGAGCTTCATCATTTTTTTAGCGCAAGGCCAGGTGCCGTCGATGACAATGAACTGCAGTGGTTTGTTCCCTAGTTTAACTTTAGATTCTGAATGAGACAGATCGATGGTCTCATCCCCCGGATAAAGAATCACTGTTTTGTAAGAGGGGTCACTGAGAACTTCAAGAAACCGTGAGTTTTCATCAAAGCCCACATCAACTATGATTTCAGAGTTTTTTAGAATCAGGTGACTAAAGCGTCCGGTCCCAACCTTCTCTTTTTTAAACTCCATTGGATGCATCAGAATAATAAAACGTGACCGTGTCTCAAATGGACGCAAATAGGCGCAAACACAGGTCAACAGACGCCTGCGGCAGATAAGACATAAATTCAATTTTTGGCCGTTTTCATTATCCATAAGTTTTTCTATAGTCCGGGTTATATGACAAAACTTAAAGCTAGCAAACAACAGATCCGAAAGATTGCCCTAAGTGGAGGCCCGGGTGGGGGGAAATCCACCGCCGCTGAGCTCTTTAAGCTGGAATATAAGGACTTTATATCCCTGGTCCCAGAGGTTGCAACCCTGCTTTTCAGAGGTGGCTATCCAAGAGTTGACTCCCCTCTTGTTGTGGAGAGCATTCAGAAATCCATTTTTCATGTTCAGGGTAATATTGAACAAACCTATGCCACCCTTTTCCCACACCATACATTATTATGTGACCGAGGCTCTGTTGATGGTGGGGCCTATTGGCCTCAAGGCCCGGATCATTTTTTTGAGACCATGGGAACAACTCTCCAGAATGAACTGGAACGATACGATGCAGTGATTTTTTTTGAGACTGCTGCAGCAGGTGGTCTGGCAATCGACTTAGGCAATCCTGTCCGGAATGAAGATCAGCGTAAAGCGATCGAAATTGATCTAAAACTAAAAAATCTTTGGTCCCAGCACCCAAATTTTGTCTATATTAAAAACGAACCCTCATTTCTCCAAAAAATACTCGGTGGCATCGAAGCCATGAACGAACTCGTTAGAGGGAAATAAGCTCTAGGAATTTTACCCACCGGCCAGTTTCACTTTAAAACCTGTCTTTTCCAGAAAGCTTTTAATCTTCTCTCTGTGGTCTCCTTGAATCTCAATCATATTATTTTTATAAGATCCGCCAGTGCCACAAAGTGCTTTAAGCTTTTTTTCAATTTCTTTAAAGTATGGTTCGTTTGAGGGTAGCTCAAAAACAACAGTGACAGTTTTGCCACCTCGTCCATTTTTTTCAAGGCGAATTTTTAACGTATGAGATGAAGGGATGAGATCTTCTTTCTTAGGGCATGCGCAAGGAAACTTTGAACACTTTGGACAGCGTTTTTTGAAATTAGGATCATCGGAAAATACAATTTCGTAGTCAGACATGCTTTTAAAATAAGGATGACTCGTCCATGAGTCAAGAGAAGCTTTAAGCGCCCAGCATCCTGCTAGTTAAAGGCAACACTCGAAATCATCGTGGCCGTTACCGAGAATAGACCGAAAGCTAATAGAAGAATCACTTTTTCCATGGGCCCCTCCTTATGAAGGTTTCTTCGTCCAGGTCGTGCTCCATTAAACATTTACTGCTGATAATTCTAAGAAGCTACTCATAATTAATTAAGTTAGAAAATGTAAGTCGTTGTATACTGTTTATGACAAGATCTAACTTTCTCATTAAGATTAAAACACATGAACCGCTACATCCTTTTTCATAAACCCTATAACGTTCTCTCTCAGTTTACGCCTGAGGATGGGGCCCGCTCTTTAGAAGAATTTGGCCTTCCGGCAGAGGTCTACGCTGCTGGACGACTGGATAAGGACTCGGAAGGACTGCTTCTTTTAACTAATGATGGACCTCTGATTGAGAAGCTTCTCAATCCAAAAAGTGATAAGCCAAAAACTTATTGGGTGCTGGTTGAAAGAGTCCCGACAGAAGAAGAACTAGGACGTATGCGGACAGGATTAAAAATTGAGGATTATCTTACTAAGCCTTGCAAGGTCCAAATCCTGGATCCACAACCGGAAGTCCCCCCAAGGGATCCTCCCGTTAGATATAGAAAGACTGTTCAGGATATTTGGATAGAGATCACCATCACGGAAGGCAAAAATCGTCAGATCAGAAAAATGACGGCGGCTATTGGACATCCGACATTAAGGT
>DLGL01000126.1:0-5566 GCA_002482685.1 Bacteriovoracaceae bacterium UBA7695
GTAGTCGTTGTCCATGAGGACCCGTATAACTTCTGTGATGCTTGCAATTCCTGAAGCATTATCGTCTGCGCCAGGTGCCTCGTGATCAGATGAGATGGAATCAAGGTGGCCACCCAAAACAATGATCTCTTCTGGTTTTTCAGATCCCAGGATGGTCATTATCACAGAAGGCTGCTTAAAATGCCGGTGCTTAAAAAGCTCCACTGAAACATCTGAGCGATTTTTAGATAAGTTCTTCCACTGATCCATAATAAATGAGGGAGCTTTTATCCCTTCTTTAGATGTGTAGTGACGGGTACTAAAAGCTGTGAGTTTAAGGATCATTGAGCGGATGTTTTCTTCTTTTATAGAATCCACGATGGGTGCAACAATGTTTTGCTGATTGATGATATATTCAATCGTAGGGTCAACAGGGGCCACAGGGTGCTTTTGAGCAAACTTCATCGCTTGAGAGAGGCTATCATGGGCCATAAAACCACCACACCGGTTGAGCTTAGTGTGGATGAGGTTTGTGACGGTCTCAATTTGTTCTGGTTTTAATTTTAAGACAGTCGCATTTTTATCGCGCCCCATGAGTTCCATGGCCGGAAGTTGATGCTCCAGCGTGCTAAATATTTTGCTGTTTATGGAGATAAATTTATCCTGTGCCGAGAAGGCAGACAGAGACAACAGTAGACTCAAGGGAGCAAGGTATTTAATTTTCATCCTGCCATTTTATCGGCCGGAGAGTATTTCGAGGACTCTAGTTGAGAAATTTACCCGGGCCGTTTATTCTTTAGACAGGGCCCTCTGCCTTATAAATCCAGGACCTTAAATACCAGGAAAATCATACAACCCTTCTTTCACATCGAACACCTATGGGTTAATTAGATCCTCATGAAAACAATCCTTATTTTGCTTTTGTTGTTAACAACCACTCTAGCCTCAGCAGCGGACCTGGTCTCACTTAATAAACTATTTTCTGAAAACTTTGATAACTTCTACCGCCCGAGGTTTTGCCGGAACAACATTGGAACTTTAATTGCTGAAGCTTCTAAACAGAAGATTAACCTGAGAAACTCTTACGTCCTGAAAATTGTTGGGGCAGGCTTTTTAGAAACAAGCGGATTCTACACTAGAGGAAAAATTGACGAGAGGGCCATGCTTGGCTACTTCCATTTTGTTTTAGTGGCAGACGGCTACGTTTATGACTTTGATCTGGATGAGCCACTGGTGTTAAAACTTGAAGACTACACCCGTCTTCAGTTTACCCCACCCTATCTGCCCTTTAAGGTGTTCGGAATAAGTATTGAGCCTGAAAAACAGCTACCCTTCTGGACTGTTACTCGCTTTGAAATTGCCGACTTCAACACCAGTCGCTCAACTGCTACATGGACCAAGCAGTATAATGAAATTCTCGATCTGAAAAAAATGATGAAGAGAGAAAGAGTGAGATAATCAGCAGCTCATACATTATTAAGAAGCAATTACGTAGCAGCCTTTCTTGTATTGAATGCGAATATTTTTTTTCTTTTTTACCAGGCAGATTAGACTTTTAAGTTTTTGAAGATCAAATTTTGACTCTGGAAGGTCCCCGTAAACAATCTGGAAAATCTTTTCTTTTGAAAGAGGCTTATTAGAGGTCTCCAAGGCCATGAAAAGCAAATCTTCTTTTGATATACTATCGGAGTGAGGAAGAATAAGACTTTTTTTATTCCTTAGATACCTGTCCAGGCATAAACCAAAAATACACAACTGCCCCTGGTAACTAAATTTCTCTTTGTAAATCTCAGGATTCATTGTCTCAAGCTTCTGCCAGTACTTTTGAGCTTCTTCTGTATTGTCCTCTTCAAGATGTTTTATAACCATCAGCTGGTGATGAAGTATAGGATGATCAATAAAGTCTTGCTCATAAACATACATCGGAGCTTCTTGAACAAAATTCTCCAGAAGCGACTTCATATACTTAAAGTTCGCACTAAGTCTAAATTTTCGGATCTGCTTCATATCCTCAAGGCATTGCCTGGACATGTCGTAGTCTTCTAAGCGTAAACCCAGATCAAACTTATCAATATAGAAATTCATCTTTTGAAATTCGGCCATTTTGGGCAAAAGGGTTTCCAATTCCTCCAGAGAATCAGAGGCTTCATTATACTTTTGCTCGCTCATCTGGATATGAAACTGACAAGTAAGGATACACAGATCGCCGAAAGCTGAGCGTATGTTAAACTGCTTCATCTTTGAGAAGCAACTTCTCATCTTTTTGATATCCTGAAAATTTAAGTGCAGGATAAACAAACAATAGTAAGTATGAAAATCCATTACAGGGATGCCATGTGCATCGTCGTGATCGAGAGATTTGTTATAGAAATAAATAGCCTTCTTTGGGTCGCCCTTATTGTTGTAGGCCCCTCCCAAAGTCTGAAGCCTTTGAGATTCAACAAAGGGGTCCGAAGCCGATATGTTGGAAATAAGCTCCAAGACTTCTTCAAATTTATTGTCTCGCAGAAGGAGCATGGATTTCAGAATAGCTTTTTCTTGTACCGTCAGCCGCTTGTCATTAAGGAAAACCTTGGCCTTCTCAGGCTTTCTTCCAAGAAGTGTTAAGGCATGGAGAAAGGTCTTAGCGTTTGTTTTCATTTTTTTTCAATTTAGGAGTTATTCCAGCTATATCTCTTAAATTTTCAATTAACTGCTGGGCTTCTTCGTCTTTAAGATTATGTTCATTTTTTAAATAATTGTAGGCAGATGCATAATCCCTCGTGAAATCCAGGATCACAGTCTTAAAATTATCAGGTACTTTCTGGACGCAAGAGAGAACCTCGGATTGGTTTTCGAATTCTCTGCAGATATTATTTTTATCTAAAACGGCTAGATTAGCTGTTGTTTTTGCCGTCGTAACAAAGACATCAATATCGATAAAGTTTACAAAACGTGATCTACGAGATTCGTCACTTAGGCAACTTTGAATAAGACTATTAAATTCGACAACGGCCATTTTTTCTAGAACTTGATGGGGTGAATAATCGATACCTGGACCCCTGCCACCTGTTACTGTGCGGATCTGGGCAGATAACTGCAAAGGAATGGAAATAGCTAAGAATAAGCATAATCTTTTAAACATGTTACCCTATCGGAACAACGTAAGATTTGTTTAACTAGAATTAAACGGACCCCGCGGGTAAATGCTTTCAAACGCCTTATTTCAAAAGGTTTTGATCTGTTTCTCTTTTTTTGTAATATGGCCAGTGTACATTACATCTGGCCATATTTGAGGAGCTTAGTTACCAGAAGATATAATTTTTGCATCTAAAACTTGAGTCCCAAATTCAATATCTGTGGCTTCTGGGCTTGCCACTTTTGCGCGAAGATTAGAGATATCTACGGTGAGTTTTTTTACACTCGATCTAAGCTGCATATCCTTAACTTCTACTTCGATGGCCACTTTATTTTTACTCTTAAGAGAAGCTGATTTAAGAGAATAAATTGGTCCTAGATCGAAAGTGGCAGAAAGATTGACCATTTCCCCATCTTTAAAAAGGGTTACTAAAAGCTGAGAGGGCTGAGCAGCACTTGAAATGTCCGTACTACCACCATTATCAACTTCAACAACATTCAAGCGACCATCAGAGCTATCAACAGTAATTGAGCGCTCAATAGTCGAGATGTTGATCTTTTTGCCGTCAGATGACTTGATAACAGTTCCTGCAAAAGCAGAGAGACTGCCTAATGCCAGTAATCCAATCAATAATACTTTCATAATCTTTCCTTTGTTTATTTAATGGTTAGAACCAATTCGTATGTTTAAAAATCCCACCAATCCTTGACTGTATTGTCTTCGCCATACGTGACTGCCTCTCTCCCCTGCTGAGCGCACTCTTTGTTTGGGCCGGCCGGTCTGAAATCAAGGGCGCCAAAATTGGCACGGGACAATTCTTCCGAATTCAGACGGCGATGAAGAGGATTTACAGTCCCGCCGGAAGTTCCTGGGCGAGCTAAAGGGTTATACTGATACTTTCTCTCTACGATAGCACCTCGAGCGGCCATAAGAGGTGGAACACCTTTACCGCTAAATTCAGCTTTTGTTGGATGGTCTATTCCAAGCCCATGGCCATATTCATGGGCACAAGTTGTACTTAGGCCCAGACCATCGCCTGTCTTAAAGACTCCTGAATTTCCATTCAGGGAGTGCATAGAGATAGAGGCTTTTCCATGTTTTTCTATACGGACAAAATTATAGCGGGTGTCGGTACTATGGTGTCGCATAAGATCGGCTGCCTGAGAGGGAGAAACGATAGATCCTGTTACTTTAAAAATTACTTTTCTCCAGGTGTCAGTTCCTCTAAGCTTCATCATATGAGAGCTATTAAACATGCGGTTAATTTCAGCTACACAAGGCCTGGTATAAATGGATTTAGCGTAATTGCCGTAGAAATAGTAATGAGAGGATACGGTGATGGTGTCTTTTGCCTTATCAATACAGATTTCAGAACCGGCCATGACCTGGCTTGAAATAAGTAGTAATGTAAGCCCGATAGTTTTAATCATTCCTCATTTTAACCCCTCAGTCGTTCAGAGAGGCCAAAATGGTAAGATTTACACCGGTGTTAATTTTTAAACACCTGATACCCAACTGGCTTAAAAGACCCGTTATTTGACTGTAGGGCCGAGCAGGCAGTGAGCCCTACGATCAGATCCTCCAGCGCCTCAATAACAATGCTTTGCCCAGCTTTAGACGTTGGAGGAAGCACCGATAGCCGTCCCGAGGCCGCCACATCCACATTCATAAAGAGATTAAAGGTTGATGGCAAGGACTCAAGCTTAAGCCCGAATTTCCCAAAGGCCCGGATCAGGTTTCCCTCACATCCGTGGTGGGGCTCTTTGTCGCCGTAAATGATCTTAAAAGTGTCTTTTGAGCATGGAGTAAGGAGGAAATCGTGGCGCCCCACCTCGTCCTCCACAATGCGGGCCATGGGCCGGCTGAGGTTGGAATAAAGAATATGACCAGTGGTGAGAAAAATGGTTTCGGCGTAATCCAACGTGCGGCCGGAAGATAAGTACTCGTCGGTTTTGTTCTCCATAAAACAAAAAAAATCCGAAACCTGCTCTCCCTTAATATCTGTAACCTTAACCTTGTCCCCTTTTTTTAAAAGAAAACTCCCCCCGCACCGAGGCTCAATAACTTCCATGTAAAAACCCTTTTTGAAAATTCAGCTCACTGGCCGATTGATAAACTTTCCCTAAATATTGAAAAATTTCAGAACTCTCCCCAAAATCCGAAAGCATAGGATTGGCCTCGCCCTGAAGTTCTAGATCTTTTTTCCGGATAAGATTTCTTACCTTCGCAAAGATTCCCTTCTTCCTCATATCCTCAAATTGTTGATGAAGATTAAAGACAATGGCCGGTTTAAAAAAACGTCTCGCTAGTCTTGGGCTTTCAGGATGAAGGGCCAAGATAAAAAAGGCTTCAGACTTTATGCTGAAACTGAACTTGGTCGACTTAGGATCATCACTTACCCTAGGGTCGTGTCTGAACTGTTTTTTATCTGCCTGGTCTAATGTTCTTAAGAAATCCCAGAATTTTTTT
>DLGL01000126.1:5592-38932 GCA_002482685.1 Bacteriovoracaceae bacterium UBA7695
TTTTTTTCAAAATCCTTAAACTCTTTGCAACCCTCATCATCTAAAACAAGAATAAAGCTTCTGAGTTTTTTAGGTTTTAGCCTATAAGCGTCCACAAATGTATACATCTCACTTAGGATATCCGGGAGTGCCAGATCTAAATCCTTAATCCTTAAAACTTTGAGTAGTCCATTGTTGATAACTGACTTGGCCATAATACAAGGGAAGTTTTTATCAAGAATGAACTGAGTGAGCTGATCTTCCATTTTCTGCCCCTTCTTTCGCTTTCCTTAATAAAGCAAACTCAGGGCCAAAATTTGGGTCGACTCGTTAAATTGTTCGCAGACAAATGGGGATGAACAATGAACCGAGTTTCAGCAAGATAACTGAGCATGGATTCATTTATGAAACAACATGATAGATAAATGAGAGCTGGCCTAGATCGTCACTAATTCAATCCAATTTGATGGGCCGATCTTTCTTATAATTGATTTGACGGCTAGGGATTCAATCATCCTCAGAAGATTTGATTTAAATTTCAATCAATTGGCTTATCCCCCGTTGTCTGCGAACAATTTAANNGTGGTGGATGTGATAAGCGTCAACAAACCCATGATGGGCCTGAACGGATAAAGGAATAATCATCATACCCGAACTAGTTGGGGTGAATTTCCCCCAGGCCACCGAGGGAATGTCCGCCGATTTATATTTATACACAGGGTGTTCAATTGAGGTCAGCCTGAGCCAGGGAATGCTTGTGATGAACACATAGTTTTTCATCTCCCTGGCACTCAACTCGGCCCCTGTATTTATCAGGCCCAGGCTCCCCTCTGCTTCTGCTTTCGAAGCAAGGCTTCGCTCAATAAATATCTTTAAATCAGCCGTGAGCTTAAAGCGGGTGTAGTTAAAAAGATTCTCTTCATTCATGACAGTGTATGACCCAAAGAGTTCATCAACTTTAATGACCTCACCTTCATAAATCCGGTAGCGAAAATTATCTATTTCATTTAATGAATGAATCAGGCAATAAAGAAAAAAATGAAAGGGAGGATACGAATTATTTTTGCACCATGGTCTAAAATCTTTTACTTCTAGATCAAAACTTAAATTGAGAAGTGGGTTTTCAAAGCTTTCAAAAAATTCAAAACGGTCCCGCCGTTTATTAAAATTTTCCATTCAATATCCTTAAGCCGCTTTGACTTCGACATTCTGGTGCATATTCTGCTCAAGCCATTTTTCTAATTCTTGGGCCTCAGAGAGTTTGGCCATATTTGTCTCAAGTTCTGTATCCACTCCATCATGTCTCTGAACCATCAAGCGGTAGCGGATGACGGGAGTTTTATTTTCTGTATAGGGGCCATACTCCTGGACATAAATATTCTTAATTTCAGAAAGTGGAACCTTAACAGAGGAAGGAATCCAAGGAAGCGGCCCTCGGTTAAGTTTAAAGTGACCGTCTTCTATTTTTATCTCTGTGCTGTTAATCCAGATGGCGGTGGTGTGATACAACATCATGAGTCCGAGAAATGGAAACAGAAAAGCTACCCCCGCGCTGGGATGAGTACTGATGGCCTCAAAGACAGAGTGAAATTCTGAACCGTGAGAGAGAACTTTTCCTCCGCCAAGATTAAAGAGACTGCTCCAGGCGCTCAAATTCCAGATAAAAGTAAAGGCCGTGCAAGCCTTAAGGTTACTACTGGCCCGCCACTTTCTTTTTAAGAATTTCCCAGTCACAAAATCTCCCGCTTTAATTCCGAGTCAATATATCGGAATAAAAGGCGAAAAACTTAAATCCTCTAGGTTCTTTCGAGAAGATACTTTCTAACGGTGTGAGCGTGGTCGACATGTGAGAGCTTCAGGACTTCCCCACTTTTGAGATGAATTTTTACGTGATGAAAAGATTTTTTCCCGTCCTCGATTTCAACATCAAGAATCTCCCTGTAGAGACATTCTTTTTGAATCTTCAAAGGCGCAAATTTGATTTCAAAATAAGTAGGATGAAGAACCACTTGGTGGTAGCGGTCGTAGACAAAATAGTAAACAAACATACCTACCAGACTAATACCTAGAAGCCCCACCACTTCACGGGCGAGAACTTCCTCTGTTACAAAATTCAGGTACAAATAGGCCTGAATAAAATAAGCAAGAGTGAGAAGAGGCATGACCTTGGTCATAAAACTGGCATGATTTTCGCGGGTGATTTTCATTTCTCTATGTTGCCCTAAAGAATGAATGCAACAAAGAGGGGGAAGATAATTCTGGGAGTGAAACACTTGGAAAGCTAGCTGAGAAGTTCCCGGAGAATCTCTTTAAAAGTGTCAGTCTTTCCCTGACGCCGGGCCTTAAAAGCTGACCACATTCTTTCAAATTCACGCTCATCGGCCATAAGCCGGCGTGAGAGGATAACCACTTCCTGAGAAGTAAGTTTGTAATCCTCCTGGATCATCTTTAAAGCGAGGTTGAGTTGTCCTACATTCATTATTCTCGCCACTCTAGCAGTCTTTTCAGGATGTTAAAATAAATTATCAGCTCCATTAAATTTTTTCAGCAGTTAGGTCGAGAGACCTTCTACTATGATTCAGGAAGAATTTATTCCCAAACACCCCTGCAGACCCAATCCTATCGTGACCTTTGCCCCCCTTTGGGTAGAGGATCGCAAGTGGGAGCCCGAATTCAGTAACCAGCACTCCTTACTTCTTCTGCGCCGAAGATCTCCAAAACAGGTCTCCTTTGCCCGCGCCTTTGCAGGCTGGCGTTTGAGTGGGGCCCACGAAGAAAGAGAGCTAGGGTCCGGCCGGGCCTTTCTACGGTGGCTTCAAAAGCATCACCTGGCCATTGAATGGAAAGAAAAGGATTTTAATCCCCATCCCTACTTCTCACAAAAAAACTCTCCCCGCCATGACGATAATGATGAGCTCGCCCAGGGGTTGAGCTTTGCCGTCCGCCCTGTAGAGGTTAAAGGCAGAAAGGTTAAACTCTATGTTCAGGATAAAGATATGATGAGTCTTCTGAGTATGCCGTATGGTGATGAGGAAGACTTTTTAGAGCTTGTTATGGGTTATGTCGCCCAGAGATTTGAATGGGAAAACTGGCGGGCCCCCGCCCCTACTTTTCTGGACTGGGTAATATCCCACGGAAAGCGTCCAGTGTTTCTCACCGGACAATTAGGACTTCACTTGCTAAAATAGGCAGATGAAAAATACCTATCTTCTCGCTGCCTCATTATTTCTCCTTCCCTTTTATGCCAATGCCCTGGAAATTTCTCCAGCAGAAAAAGAGAAACTCACCAAAGGTGAGCTCGTTAAAGATGTGGAGTGGAGAAAAGATTTTGTCTGGCCTAAGGTCACTATCAAAGCACTTATCCCTGGAACCCCGGAAGCTAACATGAAAGGCTTCAGTGATTTTGAATCTCACAAAACCTACATTCCAGATCTAATAGAATCAAAGGTCGTTAAAACCATCTCCCCCACTCAGTTTCATGTGTACTGCGAACTTAAAGTTCCCTGGCCTGTGAACAAGTCGGTCTACACCACTAATAATGTCATCACCTCTGGTGAAGACGGCAGCAAGACCCTGACTTGGAATCTGGTTAAGGCGAAGATGATTAAGGCGACTGATGGTTATATTAAGTTCACACCTTATGAAGGGAAATCTTATCTGGAATATCAAAGTCAGATTGTTCCAAACTCTTCATTTGCCGGGATGTTTAAGTCTCAGGTTGAAAAAGATGTTGAGGCTTCGGTGAAGCAGATTATTAAGCATTTGGGTAAGAGTAAAAAATAGATCAAAATTTTATAAGGGAGCTTACGCTCCCCTATAAGTCATTTACTTATTTCGACATTCAGTACCGTATCTCATTCCATCAGGATTATTACATTGATAATAAAATGTTCCACTTATTCCTCGACATTCACAGCCAGAAGATATGTCGTACCAAGAATCAAAGAACTCTGGTGCAGCACATCCTTGGTATTCATCTAATGGCTGACTATAAACAGTGCAATCCTCAGGGGGACCACCGCAATCCATCGTCCCCATTCCGCAGCTATTTCCACAACTATCAGATCCAGCGTCTTCATTACTGCAGAAAGTGGCCGCAATTGAAGTACAAGAAGTTGTCGGCGCTTTAGTCCCCATCCCACACGAAGTCCCACAGCTATCTGTTCCCGCACTAGCATTAGAGCAAGTACTCGCTGCAATTGCCGAGCACGCAATGGCCGGAACACATCCACAGTTTTCAATACTCGGTCCTACACAACTTGCACCGCCACAGGCCACATTGTTATCACAGGTTCGAGTACGGATCCCACCAGAGCAAGCACTCCAAGCACTCCAGCTAGCACTGCTCGGAAGTCTCGCTCCAGGACAGATTCCACACCCATTGGGTGCAGTATAGGTGCTGCCTGAGCAAGCACTCTGAGGGTCAATACAATTTGGAGCAAGAGATCCAGAACACATTCCGCAATTATTGGCAGACACAAAGCTTGTTCCCAAACAAACATTTCCTGCGTTTGAGCAGTCAGGTGTACAGCACTGAAATTTTACATCTCCGTTTGCACCCACTGTAAGTTGTCCGTTGGAACAGTTACTGGCAGTAGAGTCAACCAGGTTATTACAAATCGCATTCCCGGCGGAATCAATTCCGGCCATATACGTTTGTAGAGAGCCACCCGGATTATTACAATAAGGTCGGTTACAAGTCAGAACACCATTTGCAAACATGGGCATGGTCCCACTTCCACAGGTAAAACAGTTCGGAGATCCATCAGGATGAAGTCCCACAAACATTCCGTTTGGTGGACACTTTACGTCCACACACGAAAAGGTGCTGTCCGAATTTCGTCGAAGGAGTTGATCCGCAGTACAACTTCCCGACATCCCCAAGGTATCCACGCAGCTTGTCGTATATGTTCCATTTGAGTGCTGAAAAGAAACCAAAGTTTGATTAGCAGCGCAGTTAAATGATGGGCTAGTTCCCAGTTGAGGATTGGATAGACATCTTTTGTTAGCACTATCATAAGTGAGATTAAGGCCGGCGCACATTTTCTCAACTGCATTGTCTACGGCTTCCGCAACATGATCTCCCACATCAGACTGACATCCAGTAATTCGGCCAGCACCGTCGTACTGAGCATTAACAGGAATAGATTTTTTCGTTGTTTTGCTAGGAATACCAACTCTTTTAGTTCCAGACTTTTCAACTTCAACTGTAACAGTTGTTTCAGTACCAGAACGAGAAAGTGAAATTCCCGTCAGGATTACACTCTTATTGTATTCAGTTCCAACCACGTATTGGACCTGGTTTCTTTTATTTTTAATCTCCGTAATCGGTTCAGAAACCGTTTTATTAAGAAAGGTGAGACGGCAGGCCGTGCGGTCTCCAAGTGTTCTTTGAATATCCGAGAAGATGGTGTACGAATTAGCATTTGATTCTGCTGACACCTTTACTTTGTCGGCCTGGCCCACGATCTGGGAGACCATAAGTCCAATACCACCCATGAGACCAACACCGATCATGGTTTCAACAAGGGAGAAACCAATCTGATTGCGAAGTTTTTTGGCCAATTTATTAAAACTCATAAGTCGTTCCTATTTTTTATCTAATCATTCGTACAGTAAGTTTCCATTGAAGGTCCCTCATATGAACCGTCGCAATAATCATCGTTATATCCGTAGTGATCTGTACAAGTACAGCCTGGCTCAGGAGACCAGGTGCTTGATCCGTTACCGGGAACAAAACAAGAATACCAGTTATATGAATACTGGCTGTAGATACTGCAATCAACGGGAGTCGGATTAGATGCTAAATATGCTCTCGAAAATACAGAATAAGTTTTCCCTGCCTCAAGTGTCAGCGTATGCCCATGATTCACTTCAGAGTAAACAGTCTGATCGTAAACTGTAACGCCATCAACATAAACTTGCATTGAAGCGTAAGCACCTGGATCCCAATAATAGATATCATCCGTTGGGTGATTGTTCTCAATGTAGATTACATCCCCTGCGTAACCTCCCACGTAATTCCCTGATGAGTACGGTCCCCAGGCCTGATTCTCACTTGTTCCTCTCGTTTGGTTATAAAACTTTATGTTGTTATCAGCGTTGTATGGCAGATCATCATACAACTGCCAAGCAATAGGAATGGGAGCACAACTTCCAGGAGCGCAAGCTGTAGTTCCTTCAATTAACCACTCTTCATTGGAGCCATTACAGGCCGCCCCACCACACATACCGAGTGTACAGGTCCTGTTGTATTTTCTTTCCTGAGTGATGGTATTGAGTGCACAGTTGCAACTTGCATCGGGCTTAGCACGGAACTCGCTCGAGCCAGTCCATGCACCCCAGGTTCCAGGTTGAGGTCCCATTTGGCCTGTACATGAACCACAGCCATTTGCTGAAGGATAGCTTCCAATACATTGAGCCGCTGGGTTTCCACAATCTGGAGCCTTGGTTCCACTACAAACACCACAACTATTTGCTGAGGCATAAACAGTTCCCTGACAGGCCTGAGTGGTGTCACCGCAATCAGGAGTACAACACTCGTAGGCAACACTTCCAGCTCCGGTGGCCACTAGTCGACCACCACCCGGACAATCCGAAGAAGCCACAAGGTTATTACAAACTGGATTTCCAGTTGTATCAAATCCCATAAAGTACTGCTGTCCTGCCGGGCTATCACAGCGGATATTTTGGCAAGACCAGCTACCTGCAATCACCATGGCCACTTGCCCGGCACCACAAGAGAGACACTGAGAATTTCCTGATCCATCAAGACCTGTAAAGATAGCGTTTCCTGGACATTCAGGTTTCACACAGTCAAAACTTCCATCACTTCTTCGTCGAAGTAATGTATCAACCGGGCATGTGGCCGGAATGGTATAAATGGAATTACATACTTTTGAATACTGACGGGTTGTATTGTCGTAAACCAGACCAGTCACGGCCTGATCTCCAGGACACGGAGTTTGAATGGCCGTGGTTCCGAACTGAGCTGTACTTTCGCACAGGCCGGTTCCAGCATCAAAGTAGATGCCGGTAGGATTGGGTGCAGCTGGGTCCGGACAAAACCTAGCGATGGCCTGAAGTACGGCCGTATCAACAGCATTACTTAAGTCACTATAACACTTTGTAAGATTTCCGGCCGCATTCCAAGTGGCGCTGACATCGTAATCTTTTCTGGCATCACGAGCACCGATACCCTTGCGGTTATCATTTCCTTCTTTAAGAAACATGACAGTGAGTGTTCCTCCGGTAGCTGTTCTGGTAAAACGCATACTGGGAATTGAGACTTGATTGAGATTGTATTTATTGCCCGTCTGGAAAACCACAGTGCCGAGCTTGTCCCGGATAGTAGTCACGGGCTGAGACTGGCCAACAGAAGTCAGAGCTAGAGTGCCTCCAGAAAAGGAGCTAGTACATGCACCTTCACTTAATAGGTAGTTCTGGATTTGTCCTTGGAGCTCAACAATGGCGAAGTTAGTGGCAGCGGCCCGGGTCTGCTGAGTTGTGAGTTTATTTTGTTGGACGATGGCCACAGAAACTCCCCCGATCACAGCGGCTGCGATCAGCCCCTGCACCATTGAAAATCCCTGCTCACCCAAATTTAAAAACTTCATAAGTTTATTCATTTTCATAAATCCTGCTTTTAAGGCTCGCCTGAACATTTTCTACGTTTCTCATGACAGTTACTTTGAGTCCCCGTATCACCACCGCTAGCACTTGTTGGACCACCCACTCCGTTCCATGTAGGACCACTTAAGATGGTTGAGCGGTTTTCATTACAAACTGTTTTATAGAAACAGTTGTTAATCCATTGTTTACCAGGAATTGTTTTGGCACAGGTATAGTGTGACCAAACTGTTATCGGTGTACAACAAGCACCCAGGTTACAAGATTGAGTTCCTTCGTCTCTCCACTCTTCAGTGGGACCAGAACATGTGGCCCCGCCACACTCCTCATTATCTGTACAAGTACGAACATATTTTCTTTGGGCCTGAATAGTTCCGTTACCACAGCTGGCACTACAAGTTGCTCCGGCCTTGGCCCGGGTTTCCCAACTTGGTGACCAGGCACTCCAGTCAGCAGCTTTAACTGGTTTCGTTCCGGTACAAGATCCGCAACTATCCGTTGAAGCATAACTCGTACCCACGCAGTGAAGAGCAGAATCCGAGCAATCAGTTGGTTTACTTCCTGTGCACACACCACAACCATTTGGAGAGCTATAAGAGCGCCCACTACAGTAGGCCCCATTATTAGAGCAATCAGGATTGATGGTCCCCGGACAGACTCCGCACCCATTGGCCGAAACGTTTGTTGTTCCCGCACAGAACTGGTTTTGGTTAGAGCAGTCAGGTGCCCTGGTTCCTAAACAAGAGCCACATCCGTTAGTGGCACCAAAGGCCGTGCCTTCACAAAAGTTGCCACTAGTGGCGCAATTAGGTGAACAGCAATCAAGTGAAATTCTTCCTGAGGCATCTGCTTTTAGTGTTCCGCCTTGTGGGCAGCTTGTCGCAGAGTCGATGATCTGGTTACAAACCGGATCCCCGTTACCGTTAAAGCCTACAAAATACTGTTGAGAAACTGTTTTTGTATTGTTACAGGCCGCTGGTTTACACTGCCAACCAGAAGGAGTGGAGACCATGTATGTCCCAGATGGACATGTGGTACATCTCATATTTCCTGCGGCATCAAGCCCTTGAGCAATTGAATTGGGAGGACAAGAAATACTGACACAAGTAAATATACCGGTAGCGTCTCTTCTTAAGAGACGGTCACTCGGACAATTAGGAACATCTCCCAAAAGGTGCTTACAAACCGGAGTATAAATCCGGGTGGCAGGATCAAAGTTAAGAGCAGTAACTGACTGACCTGATGGGCATGCAAAATCGGCAGGCCCCAACTGAGCGAGAACTCGACAAGTTTCTCCATCTTTCACTAGTCCCAAGCTTCCCGACTCACAGGCCTCAGATAAGGCCTGACTGGCAACTGTATCCATAAAGTTTGTGATATCACTTGAGCAGCTAGTGAGGTTGTTTCCAGTCCATTCAGCGTTAATAAAAAATTCTTTGTTAATGACAACCGATGTGGCGTTGGCCTTACCTTCAGGATTTTTCTTAATAGACACAGTTAAGATACTTGCATCCGGGGTTCGTCTGAAGTTCATACCCGTGATTTGGATCTTATTTTCAGCGTAGTAGCTATTCACCGCAAAGATGTCTGTATTACCCGTTGTTTTAAGGGTGTTAATGGAAGCAGAACTATTTGGGGCAAGAGATAATGTATTGAAAGATTGTGTACAAGAAATGTTATTAGAAACCAGTGTTTGAATTCGTCCCGTTAAATCCAGGATACCGTAACTTGAGTCAGCGTTTAACTTATTGGTGGTGGCGTCCTTACCAAGTTTGGCCACTACCAAACCCAACCCGGCCATAATACTTCCGGCCAGTATGGTTTGAACTAGTGATACACCGGCCTGACTCCTCAAAATACGAGTTAAGAAATCTTTCACAAAAACTCCTAGTTCCTTAAAATCCTGTAATGAAATATTAGTCTATAACTGTTTTTTAGAACTTGAACAGTTAATAAACCATGGAATTATAGGTGCTTGAAGCTAAAGCTGAATCTTGGCACGACGCAAGAAAATGGTGTTATGACCATATAATGGGGCGGTTTTTCAGTTATAGAGGTCTTCTAGTTCGTTCATTTTTGCGTCATGGAGATCCATCAGGGAGTCGATATTGACGCCTAGCTCAGAACTTACCATCCCAGAAAGCCTTCCCCGAAGGTCCCTGAACTTAGTGGAATTAGATTGAGAGCGGTAAGTAATAACTAAAAAATGAAGAGCATCTTCTAAGGAGAGGTTGAGTTTCTGAGTGTCAAACTCCCCCATATTAATAAGAGTCAGAAGACGAGATACCCGCCCCATGAGGAGGGGTTCTTTTTCAAAGCGAAGACCAGAGTAAAGATAATTAGAAAGATTAGTTTCACCAATTTCAGGTGTTCGTAAACAGGCGTTGATGGTCAGATCCGCTTGATGATGATTTTGATGAATAAACTTATCCAGAAGATCAATAGGTGCAATGTGCCCTTGAGTCAGTGTGCGGGATGATTTAAGTTTAAGCTCCCCCAAATCATGAAAAGCGGTGAGCTTTTTAGTTTTTATAAATTCAAATTCTAAATCTACGTTCTGTCCTCTCAGGCACTGAAAAGCTCCCGTAAAATGATGATCATGAATGACCGTAGGTCTGCGTCTCCAAAAATAGAGATCCAGAAAACAGTGCTCACCCATGGCCAGAGTGATGGGTAGATCACTGAACTGAAACGACTGATAGTTCTGTGCATGATTAAACGCAGGATCAAGGCAAGTGTGCACGAGCTCTTCGAAATTAAAAAGATCCTGGAGTCTCGCAGTTGCCAGAAGATTCGCAGCTTCTTCATGGAAGACACGAGGGCCATGCTTTGAGATAAAATCATCCCCTCTGCGGGTTAAATCCTGTGCGGTCTTGATCAATGGGTTCATATAACTACTTAATGAAGATTGTTTTTGCGTTTACGAATTCTTTAATCCCAAGCTCAGAGAGCTCCCGTCCATATCCACTTTGTTTGATTCCACCAAAAGGAAGTCGGGGATCAGATTTTAGAAAATCATTGATAAAGACTCCCCCCGCTTCGAGTTGATGAATAGCTATGTGACGGGCCCGTTTAATATCTTGAGAGAAAATTCCCCCACCCAATCCGTAAGGACTTTTGTTGGCCAATGCAATCATCCCACTTTCATCATCGGCAGGAATCAGGCAGACAACCGGACCAAAAAGTTCCTCATCAAAGGCTACCATCCCAGGGCCCACATCTACCAGAAGAGTGGGCGGATAGAAGGCCCCCTTCCCTGTTGGAATCTCTCCACCCAGAAGACACCTCGCCCCCTGCTCTCTCTCATCTTTAATCTGCTGATGCAACTCATCTCTTAGGTCTTTTCGGGCCAAAGGAGCAAGAGAAGAAAGTTTCTCCATCTCATTTTTAACAAGTTCACAAAACTCAGCATAAACAGATTTATCTACAATCAGTCTTTTAGGCGAGATACAACTCTGACCGGCATTGAGCATGCGCCCCTTTACCAAAACTTTGGCCGCCTCTTTGAGATCAGCATCTTTTAAGATGAGATAAGGATCACTTCCCCCCAGTTCAAGCACAACTTTTTTTAAAACCTCACCCGCTTTCCGGGCAACCGATACACCTGCGGCCGTACTCCCAGTAAGAGTCACGGCCTGGATAATTTCATTTTCAATCACTGAATTTACTTCTTTTGAATTTATCAGAAGAGTGCGGAATAAATTTTTCGGAATTCCTGCCTCTATCATCATCTCTTCAAGGGCCATGGCACAGCCTGGAACATTTGAAGCATGCTTTAAGACCACTCCGTTACCTGCACAGAGGGCCGGGGCGGCAAATCGAATCACTTGCCAGTAGGGAAAATTCCACGGCATCACCGCAAGAATAACCCCGAGAGGTCTGAAAGAGACAAAACTCTCCTGCCCTTCTGTTTTAATGATTTCATCCTGCAAAAATTTTTCGGCATTTTCGGCATAATAACTGCAGGCCAGAGCGCACTTTTCGACTTCGGCTTCGGCTTCACTTATAAGTTTGCCCATCTCTTCACTGCACAGATGTGCGAGCTTTTCTTTATTTTTGAGTAGGACTTGACCCAAATTCCCAATGAGTTTTGAGCGCTCTGATATCTTGACTGTTTTCCAGTCAAGTTGGGCCTTGTGGGCCTCCTCCAGAATCATCTGAACCATAGGTCCTTGATGATTGGGGTAGGTTTTAATTTCAAGATCAGTCGCAGGGTTAAGGGATGTGGGCATAAATTCTCCGGTACAGCATTGTAGACCCGAAAAGTCCTGTAAGAAATACATTTAGCAGCAGACATTTTTAAAGCTTGGTGCTATCAACACATCATGAATACACCAGACAAAAACCAGACAAATACTACCGTTTATATCAGTAATCTCAGCTATGAGAGAGACCGTAATGGTCTTCGCAGCATCTTTTCAACTTTCGGGCAAATCCTGAATATTAAAATTGTTGTTGAACCCTCTACCAATCAATCCCGCGGGATGGCCTTTGTAGAGATGGCCACAGCGGCCCAGGCGAAAGCTGCCATTGAAGGAATTGATGGTCAGATCATCGATGGCAGAACGGCCAAGGCCAAATACGCGACTCCACTCAGAAGTGGAAGTATCAGTAAGTTCGGTCAAAAAGCTGAGGCAAAAAAAATTGATAAAGACCTAACTTTTAAGGCCACTCAGTTAGCGAAGAAGGCCCGCAATGACATGAAAAGGAAATCCAATCCTTTCGATTTCTCTAACCAGGCGCCAAAGGTTAAAACCCCACGCTCTTCAAAAGTTTAAATAAAAAAGCCACTTTAAAGTGGCTTTTTTTATGTCTAAAATTAACTTAATGAAATTTAGTTTCTGCGGCGATTGTGCTTATCACATTCAGGACCTGGAGTCTCGGCCTGCATGCACTTCACTTTTAGATTATAAGCAGCGATTTCTTCCTGAGCGGCCTTCTTTTCAAGAATATATTCTTCTGTTGTTTCGGAGAGCTTCTCTACTGATTTAGAAAGTTCCTGATAACCTTTGGCCTTATGCTTATTTAAGACCACTTCTTTTTTTTGCTTTTGAATTTCTGCCTTAATGGTTTCGAGTTCTCCGTCAGAGCTCTCTCTTTCTCTTAAAACACCATCTACGTTAATGGCTTCAGACTCCACCATCTGGGTCGTTTCAATTTGCGCTAGGGCCGCTGTGATATTTAACAAAATAGCAGTGATAACAATCAATTTCATAAGGTCCTCCCAGGAGATGCCCTACCTTAATTGAAAGAGGCCTCGATAAGTAGCGATGAGGAAATATTTACAATCCAGATGATTTGAGAAAGGGAGCGATCCTGGGCCAGATGCTTGAAATATGGGAGGCATCTTCACCGCGGCAGGCATTATCCTTACAGATATTGAGCTCCCGGCAGCCACGGCGGTTGTTAAAGATATAATCATTATTGCCCGCAAAGAGGACACCTACCATATTCCCCGTTGATTCAGAGAAGATAGCGCTGCCTGAATTCCCCTTAAAAGCATCTACATTTGAGACAAATTTTAAATTTTGCGAAGAGCGGACAGAAGCCCCAGAGACCACTTTTGAGGGTAGGCCATCTGGATAACCAATGAGTCTGACTTTATGGCCCTTAGGGACCTTCTCTTTAATACCCAAGTTAACAGGACGCCTGTCACTCACTTCCCGGTCTAGTTCGATAAGAGCAAAATCCAGGTAATCATCCTGATTTCTCACCAGCAGTTTCTTGCAGCGATAAACATCTCTGGCCGGAGCAACTTTCATATACTCACCAGGCGAGTAGACGTGAAAGCCAAACAAAAGATAGATTTCTTCACAGCGCTTTTGATCCGGCATGCAGTGGCCGGCCGTCAGGAGATGTTTGGGTGAGATGAGAGTTGCACTACAGGCCCCAATTGAGGGCTGGTCTTCGTATTTAGTTCCAGGGCAGAGTTTAAGTGAGTTGCCTAATGTGCCTTGGGAGATTTGAAAATCTCCATTCCCGAGAGGATTAATTAATCCTCTTAGCGAAAATGTAGCGGTACTTTCGGCCTGATCAATAATGAATCTATCATTAACTTCATAGAGATCTCTTCTATCGTCGGTGCCATAGATCACTCTATCCGTTGAGGCCACAAGCATGGTTGAGCAAAGAAAAAAAGATAAAAGTAAGGTAATATTCTTCATAGAAAATAAGCTACCAAGCTCTTTTGTGAATTGAATCACGCGCCGAATCTAAACTTAATAAATCTAAAGGTGAGAGAGAAGCAGTTTTGAAACTTGTGAATACTCTTCAATGACACGGACCAGAGAGCCGCTCATCAGGTGTTCGTCTCCCATTTTAACATACTCAATATCGGAAGCATATTGAGCGAGGATTTCGGCCCCCATCGTAAGAGAGCTTGAGCGAAGCGAGTGGGCCTCTTTGCGAGCACTGGAGAAATCTTTTGCTTCGATTAATTCCTGAAGTTTTTTTATTTTAGGTGGAGAAGTTTTAAGATAGAGATTAATTAATTCTTTAAGAACAGTGTCACTTCCATCCTCATCTAATTCTTTGAGCTCACTTAATTTATCCGGATTCAGTGTATGCATTAATTAAAGGTTGGAAAGTGGCCAGGAGAAGGCATAGTCCAGGTAGTGCCCAGGGCCCATCCGACATAGTTCACCTGAGACTGAAGTTCCGCTGTTGTTCGCATAGAGGCCACATCATCAGGAATTGAATCATTCACACCACCAACTTCTTTGAGCCAGTAACTATTGGTGAAGACTCCTTGAAAATTATCCCAGGCCAGTCCTCCCGTTCCACCACTGGCAGTAACGGCCGATAGTGAGTAAGAGTTAATCAGCTCTGCCACACCAGTACTGGTTGATTTAAATGTCCCTGCATACGAGCCAGCAGACCCAGTAGATTGCACTGAACCAGTTGAATAAGTATCACTGACTTCAACGACACAACTACTCCCATCGTTGGACATATAACCAAAGAAGCCACCCACATTTCCAATGCCAGAAACATTTGAAGTGGTAGAACTTAAATTTACGGTGATTGAATTGGCCCCGGTATTACTACAACTAGCAGAACCTATGAGGCCGCCTACGTAATGCTCCCCTGTAACTGGGCCTTGAGAATGAAGATTAGTAAAGACTAATTGATTTGTAGAAGTTGTAGATCCAAGTATAACCTGGCCCACGGCCCCACCCATATTCCCCAGACCTGTCACAACTATATCTGTTTCAGAATTTGAAACAGTCATAATTGAGTTACTAGTTCCTGCGAGTTCAACTTTTGAAATAAGCCCCCCGCCAGTCCAGGCCCCATTGGTGTCTAAGCTTCCCGTAACGGAAATATTATCCACTAAAATGGTCGTGGCATCAGTGGCATTACTGTGAAGCCAACCAACCGCCCCTCCAGCACCATTTCCATCAATGGTTGCATCCACCGTGCAATCTTGAAGGGTGAGTTGGTGATTACCATCATTGGTATTAAGCTGGGCCACAAGGCCGGCGGTATTAACCCCATTTAAAACAGTTCCAGAAAATGAGCAGTTTTGGAGTGTCCCGCTATTATTCAACTGACGACCCATATTAAACATGCCAAAAATTCCACCTGAAACATAACCACCATTGGCATTAACCGTAGTCTCACTCACATGGATGTCATCAAAAATAAGAGTCTTCCCACTTACCCACCAGTCCCGGGCCTCAACTGAAATCCCACCAGCACTTCCATTAGAAGAGATGCTAGATCTCTCAACCGTAATCCCCGAGAAAGTAATATCATTTCCAGAGATCACTTTTTGGAAAGCACCCGCCCCAGAGGCTACGTTGGCCACACGGCCGGAGAAGTAGAGATCTCTGATTTCAAAAGTTCCCCCACCGGTCATAAAAATTTCACCAATAAGTCCGCCCACCTGCCCGCCGCGGTCAAAGACCACGTAACTTTTATTATCAAAAATCCTTATGGTGTTATTCACGGAGTCGGAAATAACAGCCGCAGTTATACCCCCACCCCAATGATTTCCTCCGGTACCAGCTTTCATAAAACCTGAAGCCTGGCACTCAGTAATGGTAGTATCAATAGAAGTTTTGTTGTCGAAGGCTCCTAAAATTCCGCCCGCCCAGAATTCAGAGATCACTGAAGCCGTAGTGAGATTATAGTCCAGAACCATTGTCATGTTACTTTCTGAAATGTTGAGAATTCCTGCGCCACCAGCGCTTCCAGCGGAAATGAAACCACTGGTAAAATTATGGGAAACTCCCCGGGTTATGTTGCCATTGGCCCGTGCTATTAATCCCGAAGCTGCCGTGTCGTTGGCCGAAGAAACAAGGCCTGAGAAATGGTTGTGTTCAATGGAGTCTATAGTCCCTGAAGTCTCGCCAATAAGGCCTGCTATGCGGACACCACCAGCAGAACTAGTGATGGAACTCTGAATAAGGTTAATACCTTTAATAAAGACATCTGGATCCGTTCCCACCACGTGGAAAAGTCCAACGGCATTGCCGGGATTTGTCGTTTGAATCCATTCAAAGTTTCTGAGGGTATGCTCATCTCCATTAAAAGTACCGGAGAATGTTCCGCTAAAAGGGGTTAATCGCTGACCCCCAACAGTTCCAGGATCAGAATCGAGTAATGGATTTAAATCTAAGTCCGCCATAAGCCTGAATGAGGCGCCCATGTTGTTTCTGACTTCATTAAAGTGGGCAAGTGAACATATCCGGTAAGGATCAACATCTGAACCGGATCCTCCACCGAAGCCAGCAGCGGCGGGATCACAAACAGTAGTTGTATCGTCCTCATCGAGGATTCTAACTTTTGCAAAAGAGGCAGCTCGAAGAGTTGTCCCGTTACTTGGATTAATAAGCTTGAGAAAAAAGGACTTACTATCTTTTGGTGAAAAGGTATTCACAATAGGTATTGTGACAAAAGCTTCTGCGCTCCCTGGTGAGAATGTGGCGGTAAAGGTGCCTGCACCAAAGTCAGTAACGACAGAGGCACTGGAGTTTATGGTAGAGACCTGTACGGTCTGAAGAAGTGAAGTATCCCCTGCACGCTGAATACGAACGGTAAGATTGCCGCCATTTTCTGTTGCCGTATAGAGAGACTGAGGAAAAAAGAACTGATCTGGAAGTTGAGCATCTAAAACATTAACCACAGCTTCAGTTCTTGTTCCAAGTATCCCACCATTATTAGGATCAGAAATATTGATCCTAAAGTTCTTATCCCCGGAAGTTGAAGTGTTGGCGCTAATTCCTAAATCATCAGCATCTAAAGTTACCGAGAGGTCATTGATCCCGAAAGCCACGGGGATTATCCCTATTGTGGTCACAGAACTGTCCGCAGTTATGGCCGTTGCTACCAAATCAATTGACTGAGCAACACCTGTGGCCGATCTGGTGATGGTAACGGGAACTCCCACTGTCACTCCAGAGCTCCCCCCTGTGGCACCTTCTGAGTAACTAAAATGCTCACGCAGAAGATTAAATGTTGGCGTGAGGTCCACTTCATAATTCAGTGACGCTGTTGAGCAGCGACTTGAACCACTTATGGCGTGGAGCTGGTGAATTCCATTATTTAAATTCGTTGTTACGATATCTATTGTGGTTCCTGTCGCTGTCCCTGATCCCACCTGATTTGTACAAGTAGAATTTGAATAAAGCTTCACCAACTGACCAGCTTCCACTCCTGAAACTCTGATAGTGGGAGTTGTAATGGTTGAGGGAGATAAAAGTGGAGCGACGAGTTCTAAATTTGTGGGTCTTGGAGAATTCAGATTTGGAGTCTCCTCAACAGTGAGTTTGTTACAACTCAGTACTGAGAAGAGGCATAGAAAAAGAATGGACTTTAAAATTCTCATATTTTTTTTGTTAAACAAATTCTAACATAGGGTTATCGACAGAAAGATAGATTCTCTTTAAGCTTAAAATCACAAGTACTTATGAGATGAAGGACCTTTAACCGCAAGAGCATTTTAGGCAATTTGCCCTAATTTACTGGCAATGAATAAGTCCTTGATTTTTATTGGCTAAGGGCGAGAGAGTTGCTTAAATAAATTCATGCAATACCTGATTAAATATCTTCCGGCACTCTTGTGCCTCGTGGTCTCTCTCCTACACCCCATTTGGGTCACTCACTATGATGCTGATCCATGGAAGCTTGGAAGCTTTAGGATGTTCTCACGAGTCTCTGAGAAACTTTTAGTCTTTGAAGGTCTGGCCACTGATGGGCAAACCTATAAGATCGAAGTCTCAGCTGGCTCCCTTAATCCTCACGTCGATAGGATCAATTCTCTGGAACTTTTAAAGGCCGAAGCTTTACCACGCCATGGTCAACTCAAAAATCTTCTTGAGAGCATGGCCGAACTTAGAGTGATAAAAGTTAGCGACGGCTTTAAACTCATTTCTAACAACGACGCCCTCTTAAATTTTCATGAGGGAGTCGTAACTACTGAACCCCTGTATCAATGGCGGGTGCGGCAGATTTTTACAAAATTAGGTGTCAGTGTCTGGAATCTAAAATTTAACCATCAAGAAGGGAGATTAAGCTATGTTAAGTCAGCTTCAGAAACTCATCTTCTTTAAGTCACACTCAGATGAAAAGCTTTCCTATCAGGTAGCAAGTTGCCTGAGCTTCATCTACCCCCTCATTTTCCTCATGGTTGAGAGAAAGGTTTTTTCTGGAAACCTGCTGCAGTATTTCTGTGTTGTGGCCCTTTGTTTATGGGCCTCTGCTGACAAACGACTTCTGACAGGACTTCTTCTTTTTTTTACGACTCTCTATCACTTAAGTAGCTGGCAATTTGCCGACAATCATCAGTGGCTCTACTGGTATTGGGTCATTGCACTTTTTTTAAATGAAATGAGCTCCTCAAAAGACCAATACCGTGTTCACGCCCAGAGTCTTTTATTTGTGGTCTTCGCACTTGCTACCTTCTGGAAACTTTTAGATGGCGAGTACCTGGATGGCTCATTTTTTCAGTTTGAATTTATCGCTGACAAAAGACTTCAGGGATTTGTCGATCATTTCCTTTCCATGGATTTTAACCAGGTCAGAGTCAACGCCTTCATTTCTGAAACCCCTGTGATGGAAGGCCTCACCCCTACTTTTTACAAGAATAAACTTCTTCTTTCTGATAATGCCGTCCTTGTGGCCAGGATTCTGTCCTACCTGACTGTGATTACCGAAGGGGCCCTGGCCTCGCTTCTTCTGATTAAGATCGTTAAATCTACTTTTTCTCAAAAGTGGATTGACTGGCCGTTGTTTGGGTTTTTTGTTGTAACCTACGCCCTGCTACCGGTTCACGGTTTTGCCTCTATTTTGATTATTCTTGCTATCGCGCAAGCACCTAAAGAGATGGTGAAGTTCTACTTACTCGCTCTTGTTACCCAGTTATTTACTTTTACGAAATGGTCATAGCTTTATGAACTTTTTTATTTTTGTTTTTCTTTGCTCATCCCTTTGGGCGCAAATTATTCCTAGACCTCAGGTGTTGAAAATGGGAGCGAAGAAATTCACCGTCGGCCTCTCGGTCAGAAAGTCTGAACTCTCCATGATTCAAAAAAAGCTAGAAACACTCCCAGGGATAACCTTTACCGATAATAATCCGCTTATCAAAATTCAAATTAAGAAGCCTTCTGGTTCAATCCCCAAATTTAATCAGGCCGAAAATTACAAATTAAAAATAACTCCGATGAAAATCCTCATCGAAGCCCCTAATGAGTACGGTGCTCTGTATGGAATAGAAAGTTTAAAACAATTGATACAGACTTATGGAAATCATTTTCCTCAGCTCACTATTAGCGACCATCCCCGATTTCCCTGGCGTGGGCTTTTGGTGGATGTGGCCCGCAACTTCATCACGCTAAAAACTCTCAAAATTCAAATCGATCTGATGAATGCTGTTAAACTTAATGTACTTCACTTGCATCTAAGTGATGATCAGGCCTTTCGTCTCGAAAGCTTTTCATATCCCAAACTCCATAAAAACAATCTTGACGGAAAATTCTACACTCAAAAAGATATTAAAGAGTTGATCCTGTACGCAAGTGAGCGCGGCGTTCGGGTGGTGCCTGAGTTCGATGTTCCAGGACATGTATCAAGTTATCTGGCGGCCTATCCTGAACTCGCTTCAATTCCTGGACTCAAAACCCCTTCTACAAAATATGGGCCGCACGATGAGGCGATGAATCCTATAAATGATTTCACTTACATTTTTTTAGAAAAACTTTTTACTGAAATGTCAGGTCTATTTCCTGATGAGTTTTTTCATGTTGGAGGAGATGAAGTCTCTGGCAAGCACTGGCTTCAAAACCCCGAGATCGTTCAGTTCATGAAAAACGAAAAAATCCAAAACACTACCGAGCTTCAGTTTCGCTTCACTCGTCACATGGAAACCCTGGTTAAAAAGCTCGGAAAAAAAATGATGGCCTGGGATGAAGTACTTAAAGGCAATGAACCACTGGATTCAGTGGCCCAGATCTGGAGAGGACCTCAGTTTGGTAAACAGGCCCTGGCCAACAAAATGCCTATCATCTATTCCTACGGACAATACCTGGACCTTCAGTTCTCAATGGAGAGGCACTATCTCATGGATCCAGCGGAAGATATGGGTTTAAAAAAAGATCCCGAACTTCTTTGGGGTGGTGAGGCCTGTATGTGGAGTGAGCGCGCTCCTGATGAACTTCTGACCAACAAAATCTGGCCCCGTGCTATGGCATCGGCCGAAAGGTTTTGGTCGGCCCGAAATATCAGAGATGTTGAGGATTTCTACAAGCGCCAGGAATCCCTCAGTGCCAGTTTAAATCTTAATGACGATAAATTAATAAATCGCATTCACGACGGGGCTTCTGAGATGGGCGTTGAGGCAAGTGTGTTGGAGGATTTTTTCTCCTGGCTTGAACCTGGAAAATTCTACTCTCAGCATAGGTACCGCCAAATCAATACAACGACAAAATGGAATATGTGGGTTGATGTGGCCCCCTCAGAAAGTAAGAGAGTCACTCAGCTTCATTGGCAGTTTAACTCCTGGCTTAAAACAAGATCATCTAAAGAGATGGCAGAAATTGAAAAAGTCATTTTATCCTGGAGCACTTTAAGTCATTCTCTTAATCCTATGCAGACAAAAGAATTTAGCGAAAAAGAAGACCTTGTGGCCCTGGCCCGGGATTTAAATGTTCTCTCCCGGGTTGCAACAGATGCCTTGGAATTTCTAAAAACTGGAGCTCGTCCCGGGGGACTCTGGTTGATGGAGAGCAGAACAAAACTCTCTATGGCCGGCCAGGTTCGTAGCGGTTTTCAACTGGGTATGCACGCTCTAGTTGAAAGAATGGTCTTTCTAGTTGGGGCCAAACATCAACTTCCTCCACGCTAATAAATACCGCTAAAAATTGGCTCCCTGACCAAAGAAAGCTCAGAATTTGCCTTTTAAGGAATCAATTATTAGTAAGTTGGCAAAAATTTTAGAAGGTAGTAAAATGAGGGCATGCCAGTTAAAAAGATCATTTTCTTTCCAGATGCGCTCCACGATAACTCCCTTAAACTCAAAACTGAGTTAAAGAAGCTCTATCAGTGTTTTCAAAGCAAGCAAGTTGACGAGTATGATCAGGTTTTTAGGCAATCTGGTAAGTTTGCTATTATATTTTCCGACGCCCAGATGGCCGTGAAATTTCTGGAAGAAAAAACCAGTGATCTAAGCCCCCTACGTTTTAAAGTCTTTGCTTTTATGAATAAGTCGGGCCGCTTTAGCGAAAAATCCCAGGCCCTTTTAGACAAGTACAGTATTAATGTCTTCTTCCCAAATCAGTTTCATGAAATTATGGCCAACATAGAAAAGTATTTTTCACAGAACGATGTTGAAGATGATGCTGCAGAACTTAAATTTTCGGCAAATGAGGATAATTAAATGGACTTACCAGATCACATAAAGACCAAACACTTTTTGGTTTGCGATGATTATGAAAGCATGCGGACCCTTATTACAGAGGAGCTCAGGGCCATGGGAATTGAGCAAATCACTCTGGCCAAGTCTGGCAAAGAGGGATTTTCCCTGATCCAGAGTATGAACAAAGTCGGTCGCCCGATTGAATTTGTGATTACGGATCTTATGATGGAAGACGGCTCGGGTCTGGATCTCACCGCCGAAATCCGCAAGAGTGTTGACCCTCGCGTGAAGTCACTGCCAGTGTTAATGCTTACTTCTAAAGCAGAAATTAGTTACGTCCTGCAAAGTCTCAAGGCCGGTGTTAACAATTATATTGTGAAGCCCTGGACTCAGGAAGATCTGACCAAACGTATTGCTGAAGTGTGCAGTAAATTGAAGATTTAAGCCGCTTTAGAAACTGCGATTTTAGAGAATTTAAACGTAAAGACTGTTCCTTTGCCCGGTGTTGAGTTTACCTCATAAGAGCCACCTGTTTCAGAAACTTTCTGAACAATTGCACTTAAACCTACTCCACGACCAGAAACATCTGAAACTGATTCCTTGGCCGAAATTCCACCCATGATTAGTTTTTGGATAGCATCGTCCATCGTTTTAATTGATGGATCTTTTTGAGATAGGGCTTCAACATCAATCCCTCTCCCATCATCAGCAAACTTTACTTCAAATCCATTGATGGTTGAAGCGAAGCTCATGACGATTTGACCCTGCTCATCTTTTCCAGCGGCAAGACGCTGCTTAGGCGTTTCGATACCATGATCTAATGAGTTCCTTAAAAGATGGATAAAGTCTGAGAACACACTTACTGGAAACCACTCTGGAACTGCCTGATGAGAGCCCATAACGTGAAATTTAACTTTCTTTCCAAGACGAGCACACAGATCTTCAACGTATCCAGGATAGAGATCAAAGAACTCACCAAATCGTCTGGCCATGAAGATCTCTTCGAAGCTTCGGGCAACAGACGGATCTTTAAGAGAGTTTTTAAACTCCATAATATCTTTCATCGAAACAGTTACTTCTGAATTAGCATGGTATTTAACGAGATCTCCGTGAGTCTCTATGAAACTTTCAATCGCATTCATAAGTGAGTTCATATCAGTATTGAAAGATTCTACAGGGTAGCTTTGTGTCGTCTGGATAATTTGCTCGAGTTTATCTTCAATCACATGGGCACTATCTGAAACTTCTTTCACACGAAAAACCGAGAAATTCCCCTTGATCGTATGAACAGTTCGGATAGACTTGACCAGCTCTTTATGGCCCAGATCAGCTGTAAAATTAAGCTCACTTAAGGCCTTTAGAGAGTCTTTTAAGATACGCTTCAACGCCACTGGATTTTTCATGATGGAGAGAAGCATTTTTGAGAACTGGATTTCTTTCTCAGTCTGCTTCATAGACAAGAACTCTTGAGTCTTATCAGTACCGACAACCATAATGAATTCTATCTGACCTGTTTCTTCATTTCTAATTGGAGCATACTCCAACATAATGGATTCATTTTTGCTGTTTGATCTTTGAGTAGGTAGAAGTTCAACTAACTGTTCAAAAGGAATCGATTCAAGAAAGATTTGTTTTACAAACTCTCCCACCATTTCAGATTCATTTTGATCAACAGACATAATACCCATAGCACCTAAGGAGACTGGGTCCATATCATACATGCTGTGTGAGATTTTTGAATAAACTGGTTTCACGGCCATTTCGCCATCAAAAATTGTAAATGACTGCCCAAGACTATTGAGCATTGCATTTTGAATGCGCGAGAGATTTTTAACTTCAACAGTACGGGCCTCTACCATTTCTTCTAAGTGCGTGTTGTAGCGTCGCAAATCAGTCAATAACGTACTGATCTTAGTTCCCATATCATTGAAGGTAGATCCGAGGACGGCAAATTCGTCGTCTGATTGAATCTCAATTTTATGATCAAAATCTTCTTTCTCAAAAGATTTTGCGGCATCAGACAGGATGTTTAAGTTCTTCGTCAACCAGTTTGCACAGATGACACCGATAAGGCAGCATACTGAGATGAATAACATAACAAAGCCAGCTGTCTGCAAGATAAACACTGTTTTATAAGAGAAAAGCTGCTGATTTTTAATCGTCGTAAATAATGTGTAGCCTTTTAACTTTAGGTGACTGTAGGTCACAAAGTAAGGCATCTCGCCCTCAATCTTAATAAGACCAAAAGGAAGTTTGTCGTGATTTTTAAGATATTTTTCTGCCGGGAGCTCATTTGTTCCCTGACCCAGTAGATTATTTTCAGGGGTTTTAATAAAACTCTTTTTATAACTTCCATCCGCTAGATACTGAGAGATCTTTGTGTCACGGAAAACTACAAAAGCTTTATCATCAGAACCTTTGAGCTTTAGGAAATAAGCAAAATGTCCCGCCTCAAGATCAAGAATTTCCAGTTGGGACTGCGACTCTTTAAATGCCTTCACATTATCCAGAGAGAAAGCATCCGAATAGGCCAAAGGAATGATGCCATCCTTCAGGATTACCCCTGCTCCAATAACACCTTCACCATTTTTGTGCTTAATCGGAGACCATGCCTTAAGGGCCTCAAGAGAGCGTCCGGCAACTTTATCTGTAATATAACTCTCATGAGAGTCGAGACCAGCATTAATGAGTTCAGAGAAGAATTGATTTTCGGCCAGGAGCGTTTTAACAACGTAGGCTTCTTTATCTTTGGTGAAAGAGTCGTAAATCACAAGCCCAAAGCTTCCTAAGCTCAAGACTGAGATTGAAATGAGGACTATGATGATTTTGGACCTTACAGTAAACTTAATCATTGATATACTTGTCGGTAATATGAAAAATAAATACAATTTTTTTTTGGATCCTATCGTTTTAGCCGGCATTTTTGGCCTGATGATAGCCGTCTACTTCCTTTTTATGGCGCAAAAGAACTCAAATTTGGATGAGATTGTGTCCAAACCCATTGGACATATTGAAAGCTTTACTGAATCGGTCAAGATCAAACCCACTGGTCACCTGCATTGGAACTTGGCAGCTAAGCATCAGAAACTTGGGGCCGGAGACTATATCTTTACCGGCGAAAAATCTCGCACAGTTATCAATTTAGACAATCAGGGCACTCTTATTATAGGTCCATATTCAATGATCATAGTTCAACCCAGCTTCATCCAGGTTGAATCCGGCGAAATCGAACTCCTCGCAAGCAAAGATACGGTGATTAAAAGTTTCGGTCAGTCTATAAAGGTTTCGCCGAAGAGCTCAACTAAAATCATCAATACCACCTCCGATAAACAAATTCTTCTCTCAGAACAAGACAAACTGTTGCCTGGCAACGCCGAGATTGAGCAAAAGATTCTCACTGAGAATAAACTTTTAGTTGAAGAGGCCACGGAATCAGATCCGGATAGACCAATAGAGCTCAGAATGGAAGGCCTGGATGAAAAGTGGGAATCACCTAAGGGTGCCCTTCTTGTTACCTTCGCCTCTGATGTCCGGTTTGACCAAGTGAAGCTCACAATAAAGAATGGATCAAAAACCCGGGAGTTTAAGGGAAGCCGAGGGATACTCTTAGAGGCTTTTCCTGAAGGAACATATGAGGCACAGGCTTCGGCCTATTTAGATAATAAGCTCGTAGCGGAAAGTTTGAGCAAGACCCTTAGGGTTGTTATGCCGGAGGTTAAGACTCCGAAGATCAGGTCTCCTAAGAAAGAGTTTGAGTTTTTCTTTTAAATTGTCCGCGGCCAACTGAGGACGATAAATTAATAAGAAGCCCACTTTTCAGTGGGCTTCTTAGTTTTAAGCTACAATTTTCTGCCTTGAATATGGATAAACTCTCTCGATAAAATCTTTTTCTTTCTGATCTAATGTTACCTGGGACTTGAACTTTCTTACACCAAAAACCTCGTCAAAACTTAAAATCTTGCTCGCCACTCCGACATACATTGCCGGAGATTTTTCGTGTGCATCCGGATCAAACCTATTCTTTTTAACAAACTTTGGATTCATAAAATTTCGATAGATCTTCATCAGCTGAAGTTTCTCCATTAAGGCACCTTCATGCTTTTGAAATGAAATTGTTTCTCTTTGCTGGGAGGAAAAAAAATGGCGATAAAGATTATGGAGACGGTTGATCGGAAAGAGTGGATTGGATGAATCTCGGCGCGCCTTCGAGCTGATCGTTTCAAGATCCATGGAGCAGTCAAAACTTCGGTACGCCCTCATGTAAGACTTATGCTCGTCAGTGTAAAGAGTCCTTCCCTGCGCCAGTACGGAGAGATTTTTCATGATATAAAGAGTCTCCGTATAGACGGAGTTTTGTGGATACAAACCGTGCTTAAGAATCAGTTCCTGATTTTTACACTTTTGCTCATTTGTCATGCGCCCTTTTCGATTTAAAGGCGAAAATGTGTTGTGATAGATAAACATTGAATGACTTCCAACCGCAGTATTCACATAGCAGGGGGAGAATTGTGAGTGGGTGAAAGTCTCAAAACCATCATAGGCGACATTCTCAGAAATTCGTTTGGGATAGTTTTCTTTTTCAAATAAAACTGACTGTCGCGACATCGTTTTTAGACGATCTCGCACAGTCCCCTCAGCAATTTTAAGCAACCTAGCTATCGAATTATTGCTCATGCCATTTAGTGAATAATGAAGAATCTTCTCTGAGAGTCCCTCGGACTTTTTTCTGAAATCCAGTCCGAAAGTATTAGCAGAAAATTGAATCTTACATTCAAGGCATCTGTACCTTTGATTCCGAAATGGAGGCTTATCAGTGGGTGAAAAACCATTTTTTACATAAAACTTTAAATTGGTTCCAAAATGAAACAAACAGCGAGGATTAGGACAAAAAGGGGGGATCAATTGTATTTGATCAGAAAGAATGGCCATGGTTGAGAGGCTAGTGCAAAAAGATGCCAAGAGTCCTGAGGGGACAGATAGTTAAAAGTTAAGGAAACTTGGATCAGGCCATTAAAATAAAGGGCGAGTTGAAAAGGAAAAAATAGGAGGAAAAGTATCCTCCGTTATATGCGAACAATTAGAAGGTTGCAGTTCCTGGATCGATGTAACCTTCAGTCTTAGACTGCTGATCTTCTTTTTTAACCTGCACTCCATCAGGGGTTGCAGGTGTAATTTGTTCCGCAGGCTCATTAAGTTTCTCGATAAAGATATCCGGAACTTCAGTATAGCGACTGAATACAACAGAATCATTAAGATATTTTTTGAGAAGCAGGTAGCTGCAATAAGTTCTTCCATGTGGAGAAGAAAGATTATCACGGTCCCCATCAGCAAAAATTAAACCATCATCCTGAACGACATCCATCATTGAAAAATACTGAGAGCAAAAGTTACTGGTATCCCGAGAATTATCTTTCTTTAAGCATTCTGCTTCTTTCTTAGCAACATCCACACCTGTGGCCGATGTAACCTTTATGTGAACAGGTTCACGACAAACATCAATGATCCATTCTTTTGGAAGATATTTTTTGTGTGAGATATGAATGATGCAATTTTTCTTATCAATGATAAATTCTTGCTTCAGAAGACCAAACAATGGCCCCTTCTGTGTCATCTTCATCTTGTAAGAAGAGTCCAGACAGCTTTTTGGACTAAATCTCGTCTGAGAAAAAGCAGTCCCGGAAATGAGGAGGAAGAGAAAACTAAATTTTATGAATGCCATGTCTGTTTACCTCCATCATCACGACTGTTGCATCTTTGTTCAGGAAATCATTTTCTTTGGCCAGACTAAGCTGGAGAAAAAGCTCCGTCATCAGATCCGACTGGTTCAATTGATGATGATCTTTAATAAATGAATATATATCTTTTTTTATTTTACTCTCATTCCAGTTAAATACAAAACCTGCAGATACCACAGTGACTTTCTCACCTTTTTCGAGTTTATGAACGGAAGACTCTCCGGAACTCTGGGAAGGACTAATTCCCAGATCAAGCTTCCCACTCTCAAGGGTATAAAGTTCGGCTTTTCCCCAACCATGAACTTTCAGGACAAGCTGTGTCGTATCAATTTCAATGACGACGAGGTCCACTTCCGATTTCTTTTTCTTAGCGCCATTAATAACCTGAATTTCGGCCATGGCCTCTTTTATAAAGAGATTTGGGCTAAAATCTTTTTGTTTGTGCTGATTCATCATACCAATCAGAGAACTTGAGATCAGGTAGGACTGACTAGAAATCAGAATTTGGTAGACCTTATTCCCTGCATGGTGAAGATCGTAGAACTCCCCACCGCCACCATCACCGGCGGCATACTTATTAAGAAAACTTATTCCCTTAATTTCATCACTCCGTTTAGGGATAAGAACTTCATGGATTTTTTTTGCTTTAAGCATTTCAGACTCTGCAGACTGAAGTGCCAGGTCCAGCTCTTGGCTGAATTTAACAAGATGTTTCTGAAGATTTTTTTGTTCTTCCAGAGAGGTCCAAAGAAACTGAAGCTGGTTGGAAAGCATGGTCCAGTTTAATTGAGGCATAGGGAGCGCGTACTCTCCAATTATTTTTGTAAGAAAAGCCGCCTGATCCTGCACCCAACTTTGGGCAGTCGTATTTTTTTGTTCGTGAAAAAAAATCACACCTAAAAAAGTATTGAGAACAGTTTTAAATTTTTCCTGCAGATCAGGATGATCTAAAATCGTTTGAGTATCCACCAGAAGAATCTCAGCACGACGACCAAGCGGAAGCTCAGTCAGGCTTTTGAGATCCATGACCTGATGATTTTCAAAAAAATCAAAAATTCCAAATCCCTGTTCTTCCAGGTGTTTGACTAAAAATTTGCGCTCATCCAAAAGAACCATGGGGTACCCTAAAATCTAGTATTTTCATTAACTTACCAGCTATTACACTAACCCCCCTATTTTACAGTTTATTTTTCCGCAAAACAACCGAAGAGAATTCATCGGGGAAGCTTTGTCCCTGATTCACTTTTTTTGAGTTGGATGAAACTTATGAAAAAAAATAATGTCTTCGAGCTACCTACAATGAGCACAGCTCTTTCCTTATTGGGTATGGCCGGACAAGTTGAGCAGCTCAAAAATGAGAACAGAAAGATTAGCGAGCAGGCGGCCCGCACAATTCTTAAGGCGCTAGATGCCAAAGACAGCTATACCTACGGTCACAGTATGCGTGTTGCTTACTTTTCCCTGGTTACGGGTACGGAAGCTCAATTATCGGCCGAAGAGATGTATGAACTCGAACTCTCAGCTATTTTTCATGATATCGGTAAAATTGGAACTCCGGACGCAGTTTTAAATAAACCTTCACGTCTTTCGGAAGAAGAATTTCTAATTATGAAGCAGCATCCTGAGAAAAGCTGGGAAATCCTTCAGGATTATCAAGGCTTCGAAAAGATTGCTTCGAACGCACGCTTCCATCATGAGAGATTTGATGGCAAAGGATATCCTTTGGGTCTTAAAGGGGACGAAATTCCCACGGCCGCCAGAATTATCCTTATTGCTGATACTTTTGATGCCATGACTTCAACTCGTCCCTACCGCAAAGGGCTTCCATATGAAGTAGCCTTTGATGAATTAATTCAGTTCTCAGGAACTCAGTTTGATCCACAGCTTGTGAAAATGTTCATTAGTGGTATGAAAAAAGAAGCTTTAAAGGGTGAAGAAGAATTTTTCATCCCGATAATGGCCAAAAAATTTACTAAAAACGCCGCTTAATCCTACTTACAAAAATCAGTCTTCGCGTTGGATGAAACCACACGGTTCTGCATGGCCGTGCACCCTTGTGTACTTTCATAGACATTAAAGGGATAACACTCCACTTTTTTATTCTGAAAATTTACAGATGAGTGATTATCTTCACAAACCTTATAGCTTGGTCCATCTACGCAGGCCCAATGTTTTCCAGTACAGTTATAAACGAGTCCTCTTCCGACATACTCATAGTCCGGTGGACTGACATACTCTTTTTTCACTTCTTTTGGCTGATCTTTATTAACTTGTTTCTCAAGATCCTCAAGAATTTTATCAGTCATAGAGCTATCGTCATCTACAACAATCCCGTCAACCGAATCTACCGATTTTGGCGGAGCATCTGGTGTGGGCTCTGGACCCAGAGGAGCTTCAGTGGGAGTATCCGTCACAACAGGCTCAACTTCTACCGGTGGTTCAACTACCGGCTCTTCTATTACAGGTGTTTCAGTAGAAGGAGTTTCAGCAACAGGTGCATCGATTACAGGTTCGGCCGGAGTAGGTTCGATTTGTGGCTCAACGGGTACCGTCTCTGCGGGAGGTGTTTCTACTGGAGTTTCCGCTACAGGATCTGGAGCAGTGGGTGCTTCTGGTGCTGGATCAACAGGAGTTTCCGCCGTCGGCACAGCCGCAGGATCAGCAGCAGGATCAGCTGCGGGATCAGTTGTTTTTGCAGCTGCTGCCGCTTTGGCCGCTTCTTCAGCTTTTTTTCTCGCTAGTTTTGCCGGTGAATCCTTAGGAGCTTCAGTTTGAGGAGGGGCCTCAGGTGCTGCGGGTTCATCTTCAATTAAAAAGAGTGCACCCAGAGCACCAACAACAACAACGAGAACGATAGGATTAATTTTTTTCTTTGCTGGTTTTTTTTCAACTTCGTCATCATCCTCATCTACAGCAGCTTTCTTTTTTTGAGGAATAAGTTTTGCGCGGATTTTATCTATGAGAGATTTGGGTTTATCCTCTTCCATATCTTCAAGAACACCGATATCCGTCTCACCTGTCTTGTCAGCAGCACTCAACGCAGGATCAGTACTCTCGTGACCAAGAGAATCGTCAATATCATCATCGCTTTCCTTCTTTTTAGAAGGAATCTTTGCTTTGATGTCTTTTATCAACTTATCGAAGATAAGTACCCCTAAGTGAATTGTGTCTTGAACTAACTACACGTTATCCAGTATTCTTATTATAAGGTACCCCGTGGAGTTTGCAAGAAATCTCCATAGGAGATCAAGGACTTACATTGAATACTCGTGACGAAGGCGTAATCAAGTTCAAGCTGACGCTTAAAAGGGCACCCGCTCCTGAGCAAGCTCAGTATATAGCCCTCGAAAAGTGGCGGGCCCTCTTCTATAAGCTGGGTCTCGTGGGTGAATACCCGAATGAAAAAATCGGGTATGGAAACCTCTCTTCCCGTCTTCCCAAAAAATCATTCATCATTACCGGCAGCCAGACGGGTCACCTGGCCCATCTTCAGGCCCATCACTATACCAAGGTTATAGAATGTGATCTGAAGAAGGGATCGGTTACTGCAGAAGGTTTGATACCTCCTTCAAGTGAATCCCTCACTCACTATGGAATTTATGAGGCAAATCCTGCCATCAATTCAGTCTTTCATGTCCATCATCCAAAACTTTGGCAGATGCTCCATGATGAGCAGTTTGATTACATCAGTGAAGATGTAGCCTACGGCACACAAGAAATGGCAACAGCAGCATCCGAGCTCTTAGTTAATAAGTGTTCTGGGATTTTTGTCATGAGAGGACATGAAGATGGAATTATTTCTTATTCTACTTCGGCCGAAGAGGCCGGAAGAAATCTCTTAGATCTCTACAGACGTCTTGGAGTTCGCCAGTAGTTCATTCATTTTCAGCATTAGAGTTTCACCCTCACGTTCATTTTCGGCAGAAAGGAAAAAGATTTCAAACCGGGAATCACCTGGAGAGAGAACCCAGATGTTTTTTAATGGGGCCAGTACATTCCATAAATGCTGTGACGTCTCTGGCCTCTTAAGTAATAAAAGTCGACTCCAACCGGGATCAGGAGCGAATTTTTGACTCAGCTCATAGGCAACCCTTCCCATCGTCCATCGGTAATTTATTTCGCTCATCACTCTGATTTTTAATTCTCCACTCTCTTTATAAATGAATGAATCTATGGAGTAACCATTGAGGTTGGGAAATTTTGAATAATGATGAATAATTTGCTGAGTTTGATCCTGAAAAATATCCCACTCTTCTTTTGGAATTTTTGAATAAAAAGAAAGGTGATTGAGACTCGCTCCAGGATAATGATGAAAGGTAGTACCTTTGTACTGAAATTTAGCATCTACTAGATTTTCGTAAGCGATGACTTTTCCATCTGGAAAAACATACTGAGAAAAATCGAATTGCCGGTCAAGCCACGGCTCTATGATCTGAACACCACTGCTGAGTGCTTTCTCAAGGAAAGCTTTGGAATTATTGTTCAATATTTGAAATTTTTGGCCGGACATTCCAAAAGGGTCTTTAAGAAGGTAAGTGTGCCCATCCTGTAAGAAATCTAAATTTGAAGCCTGATTTAAAATTTGGGTTTTTCCACACCATTTTTGATCAATAATAAATTGGGTAGAGGTAATTTTAGAGTTCCACCATTTTTCGGTCTCAATATCCTTCAGGGGGCCCCAAAAATTTTCGTAAGGACCGGAGTGAACAATTTTAGGTGCCCTATTAGTCAGGGCTTCAACATGAGATAAATATTCAGGTGAATAATTTTTTAAGCTCCAGAGTGGTCTGTCATTCAAAAAGAAAAGAAAAAATTCTATCGACTGATTAATGGCGTGAGGGGCGAGCATTTTTCGAAAAAGCTCCACTTCATAATCTGCGTTCACTCTGAAAGGTTTCATAGAGAGGCAGAGCGCTTCGTAATTTTGAAATTATCGTCGTATTTCATAAGGCATTCCATGAATTCATCATCACCTATCGCCTTACTGTGAATTGCCGGATCAAAGGCAATGCCTTTACTCCGGGAAGGCGTAATAGGAGCAGGTAGAGAACTTAAGTAATAATCCCATAGCTTTTTATCCCCTCTCCAACGCTTAAGCCAGTGGGAGCCAAAGGCCACATGAGAGATCTCATCCTCTAAAACAATATCCATAATATCAGCAGATTTTGTGTCACCAAAATTTCTGAAAACCGAAGCGTAGTATTGAGCAAAATCAAGATTAGCAGCTTCAAAAGTTAGTGCCATCATGGCCGCATACTGCGAGGGAGTTTTAAGATTTTCCATTTGCCGCCAGAAAAAATCATTAAGTGGAAAATCTCCAAAAGCGTATCCCAGTTCATTGATGCGACCAATGTAGAGTTTTAAATGCTTTTGTTCATCTTTAAGAGCTGTGACAATGCCTTTTTTAAAGCGAATATCTTCATCATTTTTATGCGGATAGATGAGAACGGCCGCCGCCATCATTTCGATGGCCAGCAGTTCATGATTGGCAAAGCTATGGAGGGCTATCGCTTTTTTGTCGTTTTCATTTAACCGAGATGCCTTAGGAAAAGGCTCTCTAAGTTCGGTAAAAGCGATGGATTCTTTTCGGCCTGGTAGCTTGGGAAGAGAGAAGTCCTGAAAGCCTGACCACTCTATAGGAGTATCAAAATATTTTTCGCTGAGATCTTCTCCCATGAGAATGGTCTCAGCGAATTCTCGGTACGAGATCATGATTAGCGGTGCTTTCTGAAGGCGGCTGCAGTATTTTTCTTAGCAACAGGACGCTTGATCCCGCCACCAGATGCACTGCCTGAAGAAGAACTTTGTCCGGCAGGTTTATCTCTTCTCGGGCCATCTGGCCTGCGCTCACTAATACTTTGAGCTCCACCTTTTCGATGTTTTTTGCCTCCGCCAGAGCGACCGCCGCTGCGGTCATTTCGCTCTCCACCGCGTTCAGGACGTCCCTCAGCACTACGGCCCTCAGAAGGTCTTCGGCCGCTGAACTTGCGCTTACTAAAGCAATCATCACAAATATTAAAGCGGGCATTGGCCGGCATTTGACATCCGCAGCTAGAACAAGTTTTTCCAATTTTATCTGAGAGAAGCTCGTTTAAGCGCTCAATGGCCTTTGATTTATTTGCCAGAAGTGCCTTCTCATCAA